>NZ_CAXFCL010000329.1:0-31723 GCF_964000955.1 uncultured Abyssibacter sp. | reverse complement strand
CGCCATCGATGCCGATGGATCAACATTCACATACTTGATCGGATACCGTACGCGCCGGGTCGACCCATTCTATGGCAGCACGACACTGGTCGACTCATTACCGGATAACGAAGACTATGCGGTCATTGCCACTCGTCCGTTCCAGATCGATCCAGGCACAAAACAATATATGGCGGGTGTCGACAAACGTACGACCGCTGAGAAGATCCATGTAAGGTCTGGCCGCCGGAACGTTTTAATCGATGCACCCAAGAAAGGACCTGGCGAGTTCGTCACGGACATACATGGCGAGATCCGGTTATTTTCTGCATCTGGTGACAGCCCGCTAACCACCGAAACCTACTATCTAGATCCAGAAACATCAGATGTCTGGAATAAAATCGATATTGAAGGAATCAGTGGATTAACCCCGGTATCGGTCTCATCGGACAATAAATCCATTTATCTGCAAGGACTCAGCAGCACTTCGACGGATTGTCTGTATCAAGTCAGCCTGGATAATTTTTCACCCAAACAACTTGCCTGCCGCGACGATGTCGATCTCTTCAGGCTCGCCTTCTCACCCGACGGCACTCGCCCTATTCGCGCCTACTTTCAGCCTGGGCGCTTTCAATCGGTCAACCTTTCCCCCGACACCGGCGAGGGCAAACTGCTTGAAGCCATTCAACAGAGGTTTGCCCCGAACTTGGTGATACCAGCTGGATGGTCATCCGATGGAAACCGGCTGGTCTTCCAGGTCGCGGGAGACAAAGTTCCGGGCGAATTCTTTCTGTTCGATCGGAAGGAAAACCAGGCGCGTTTCCTCCTGTCCGCACGCCAGTGGATTGATCCCAATGCAATGGCTTCGCGCCAACCTATCGAGTTCGACGCCAGAGACGGTCTACGCATCCGCGGGTATTTGACGCTGCCGCCCGGCAGGAACCCCAAGAGGTTACCGATGGTGGTGCTCCCTCACGGTGGTCCAATCGGCATTCGGGATGGCTGGTTGTGGGACGCCGACTCTCAGTTTTTGGCCAGCCGTGGTTATGCGGTGCTTCAGATCAACTTTCGAGGGTCTGGCGGGTACGGCGCAGACTTTGTTGAAGCCGGCCGACAACAGTGGGGACTCGGCATGATCGACGACATCCTAGACGGCACGCAATGGGCGATCGACCAAGGCACTGCGGATCCAGACCGCCTATGCATATATGGGGCGAGTTATGGTGGATATGCATCTCTCATGTCGGCAGTCCGAAAACCGGACCTCTTTCAATGCGTTGTTGGATATGTCGGCGTCTACGACCTGAGAACAATGGCTAAAAATACAGACATCGTACGATCCCAATTCGGCCGCAACTTCTTCGAAGAGTTTGTTGGCGGATCAGAAGAAGAACTTGAGCGCCAGTCACCGATGCAGCTTCTCGACCGACTAAAAGCGCCGATGCTCATCGTTCACGGAAAGGAAGACCAGCGCGCGCCATATTCCGAAGCCGAAGCGCTTCGCGATGCGATGAAGGAAAAGGGACTCAAGTACGAGTGGATGGCGCGAGCGAAGGAAGGACACGGTTTCTACAAACTAGAGAACCGCATCGCCTTCTATGAGAAACTGGAAGCGTTTCTGGATAAACACACGACAACACCAGACTCCTAAGACGCCTCTAGGCGCCGAATCCGCCCATCCCCCGCTGTCACTACAAACGTGGCGTCGAGGGACTGCTCGTCGGTGACTGCGGTCACCGTCGGCACGGTCCAGTACTCCACCTGGGTGCGCTCGCGATCCACGTCGACGACGAGATAGCCGTTCCGGGTGCCCTCGTAGTACTTGCCGTGGATGTTGATGGCCAGCAACGCGCCGCCACCGCGCGCCAGCAGGATGTCCTCCAGGTCGCCGGTGCTGGTGTCCGGCCCGAGCGTCTGCGGATCACCAGCGGAGCTGATCGAGGGCGCGACGAACTCGGTGGCGAGCACGCCCCGGCCGGTCAACGGGTCGTAGACCAGCGGGTTGTTCGGGTCACGCGTAACCTCGAAGACGATGGAGGCGTGCACGTCGCCGGTCAGCACGACGATGTTGTCCACTCCGCCCTGCTCGATCGCGTCAAACAGGCGGTTGCGCGCCGGCTCGTAGCCGTCCCACTGATCCGGATTGGCGAAGATGCTGGCTCCGGTCGCGGCTGGCGCGCCGAACAGCTTGAGCGGTGACAGCACGACCTGATTGCCGAGCAACCGCCATCTCGCGGACGATGTCTGCAAACCGTCGATCAGCCACTGTTCCTGCTCCGCGCCCAGCATCTGCCGCTGCGGATCGACAAAGTCGCCGGTCTGGGTGAAGAAGTCGCCGACGCCGAGATTGCCGGGCAGCACTTCATCGCGCCCGATGCGCCGGGTATCCAGCATGAACAGATCGATCAGGTCACCAAACGCGAAATCGCGGTAGATGCGTTCGGGATTAGCGGGGTCCGGCGGGCGAATCGGCAGCCACTCCATGGCGGCCTGCAAGGCGTTGGCCTGGCGAACCTCGATCGGCCCGTGAATCTCCGGGTCATGGTCATTGGGATCGGCCCCACCGCTCCAGGTCCCGTCGACGGTTTCGTGGTCGTCCCAGACCCAGATCATCGGATGGGCCGCGTGCAGTGCCTGCAACTCGGGCTCGCGCCGGTAGCTGGCGTAACGGGCACGGTAGTCATCGACCGTGACGACATCGATCGGCGGCTGGTGAGCGCGCACGGCGTCACGATCGGTTTCGTAGATGTAGTCGCCCAGATGCAGGAACAAATCGATGTCGTCGCGCTCGGCCAGGCGCGCATAGGCGTTCCACAACCCACGCGAGTAGTCGCCGCAGGTCGCCACGCCAAGCCGCACGCGCTCCGGCGAGCCGGTGGGCAAGGTCCTGGCGCGGCCGACGGGTGACGTGACCTCGCCCGCCGTGAACAGGAACCAGTAATGCCGGCCCGGCTGGAGTCCGGTGGCGTCGACCTTGACCGTGAAATCCCGTGCGGCATCGGTGACGACATCACCCCCGGTCACCGAAACGGTCAGATCGGCATCCTCGTAGACCGCCCAGGTCACGGTGACCGGCTGATCACCGGCCTCCGGCGTGATGCGCGTCCACAGCATCACGCGGTCGCTCAGCGGATCACCGGACGCGACACCATGGATGAAACCGACGGCATCGGGCTCGGGGCCGGCGCCGTCGTTCACGCCAGGCGCACCGGACTGCCCGCAGGCCGGGAGCAGACTGGTCGCGGCGAGCGCGGTCCCAGCCCGCAGAACATCGCGTCGATTCGGTGGCGCCATGGTCACACTGCTCCCGATTCAAATCCGGACAGCATAATTGCCTCGCGTGAATCCGGGATGATGCAAAGCGCGACCGGTATGCTGGAATGCGTTTCGAGCCATCAGGGAGGGGGCGTTGACCGAACTGACCGACACCTTGCGCGACTTCGTGCCCGCGCTGCTCGTCCTGACTGTCATGATTCTGGTGCTGGGCGGCCTGCACTGGTGGCTGCTCGCGCGGCGCGGGGATCTCGGCAACGAGGCCCGGCTGCCCCGCCAGTTGCTGCTGGCTGGCGGCACGCTGGTCGGCCTGTTGCTGCTGGTGCTGGCACTGCCCATGTCGGACAGCCTCCGCGGACAGGTGCTCAGCCTGCTCGGTGTCGTGCTCACCGGCGTGATCGGCCTGTCGTCGACCACATTCGTGGCCAATGCCATGGCGGGGGTCATGTTGCGGGTCGTCGGGCAATTCCGGCCCGGCGACTTCATCCGGCTTCAGGATCGGTTCGGGCGCGTCACCGAGCGCGGTCTGTTCCATGTGGAGATCCAGACCGAGGACCGCGACCTCACCACCTTTCCCAACCTGCTGCTGATCACGCATCCGGTCACGGTCGTGCACCGCAGCGGCACCATCGTCTCCGCGCAGGTCTCGCTGGGGTACGACATTCCCCGCGACGCCATCGAGGAAGCCCTGGTCGAGGCCGCCGGACGGGCCGGCCTGGAGGATCCCTTCGTGCAGGTCGTCGCATTGCAGGATTTTTCCGTGCTCTATCGCCTGGCCGGCACGCTCAATGAGGTCAAGCACCTACTGACGGCGCGCTCGAACCTGCGCAAGTCCATGATGGAAGCGCTCCATGGCCGCGGTTTCGAGATCGCCTCGCCGACATTGATGATCCAGCGTCAGCTCGCACCCGATACCGCCATCCTGCCGGAGGGTCAGCCCGCGAATCCCGCGACCGAACCCGGTGTCGTCGATGCGGACGCGCCGGAATCCAGGATCTTCGACAAGGCCGACGATGCTCAGGCGCTGGAGCACGCCCGCGAGCAACTGGCCGCGCTGGAGGATCGCGACAGTCCGGAGCGAACGGCGCTGGAACGGCAGATCACCGAACTCGAGGCGCGCCTCAAAACCCGGGGTGATACATCGGAGCCCGGGGCCGACCGCTAGAGCGACTCGCGTCTCCGAATCTGAAGAGAAAGTGAGATACTAGGCGGTATGCCAATCTCACGACGTGTCGGCGAGGTGTCTCGTGCCGCAGCGGTGCTGCTGTGCATGACGACGCTGTCCGCCTGTGTGCATTCGGTGGAGCGATCGCCCACCGACGGCATGCCGCTGCCCGCGGACTGGATGACGGCGTCCCCGACCGCCGAGGCGACCGGTGATCCGCGCTGGTGGATGCGGTTCCAGCAGCCCGGCCTCAATGCGCTGGTCACCGATGCGCTGACGCGCAACCGCCAGCTCCAGGCCGCACGAGCCCGGCTGGATCAGGCCGATGCGCTGCTGCGGCAGCAGACCTCCGGACTTTATCCGTCGCTGGAGCTCAACGGCCGTGCCAGCCGTGGCAAGAACGTGATCTTCATCGGCGATCAGCGCGTCCAGACGATCAGCAACCAGTACAGCCTGTCGGCCAGCGCCGCCTACGAGGTCGATCTTTGGGGACGCGTGCGCCACGGCCGCACCGCATCCCGGCTCGATGCCCAGGCCGCCGCGCTGGATGCGACCGCCGCGGCCCACAGCATCGCCGCCCAGGTCACCGAAACCTGGCTCAGCCTGATCGAGACCGAAGCGCGCCTGGCGCTGACCCGCTCCCAGGCCGAGCTGAACACCCGCTATCTCGAACTGACCCGCCTGCGCTTCGAATACGGCTCCGGCTCCATCGTCGGCATCCGCCAGCAGGAGCAGCAGGTGGCCGGCGTCGAAAGCCAGGCGCCGCTGCTGACCGCGCAGGCCGGCGTGCTGCGCAACCAGCTGGCCGTGCTGGCCGGACACCCACCCGGCAAGATGCGCATCGCAGTGCCCGGCAGCCTGCCGCAGTTGCCGCCACCGCCCACCGCGGGACTGCCGGCCGATCTGTTGCTGCACCGACCCGACGTCATGGCCGCGTATCGACGCGTGCTGGCCGCGGATCATCGCGTCGGCGTGGCGGTCGCCGACCGGCTGCCCAGCCTGCGCCTGACCGCGGATACCGGCTACCAGTCGCAATCCACCGAAACGCTGTTCGACGACCTGATCTGGAGCGTCGCCGCCGGCATCGTCGGCCCGGTCTTCGACGCTGGCCGCCGCGCCGCGGAAGTCCGACGCACCGACGCCGTGCTGCGCGAGGCGCTGGCGCAGTACGAGCAGGCCTTGCTGGACGCGATGGCCGAGGTCGAGAACGCTCTGCTTCAGGAACAAGAACAGCGACGGCATGTCGAGGCGCTGGAAAAACGCGTCGCCGCAAGCCGCTCACTGCTCGAAGCCACGCGTGATCGCTACCAGAACGGCCTGTCGGACTATCTGCCCGTACTGACCGCGCTAACCACGCTGCAGGCCGACGAGCAGTCCTATCTGACGGCCAAGCGCCAACTGTTGTCCTACCGCGTCCAGTTGCATCGCGCACTGGGCGGAGACTGGTCGGTGGTCGACACCGGCAACGGGGAATCCTCATGAAACGACGGACCAAGGTCTTCGCGTTCTTCGGCATCGTGATCCTGGGCATGCTGATCCTGACGGTGCTGGTGAAGACCAAGCCAAAACCGGGTCGATCGGACGCCGGCCCCGTCAAGCCGCTGGTCGAAACGGTCCAGCTGACGGCCGGCACGGTGCGGGTGGAAATCGACGCCACCGGCACCGTGCAGGCGGCCCGCGATGTCCAGGTCACCTCCGAGGTCGGCGGTCGCGTGGAAGCCGTGGCGCCCGATTTCATTCCCGGTGGACGCGTGAAGGCCGGCGATGCACTGATCCGCCTGGAGGCCGAGCGCTTCGAGCTGGCCGTGGATCAGGCCCGGGCGAACCTCGCCCGCGCCCGCAGTGATCTGGCCCTGGAGCAGGGCCGGGTTGAGGTGGCCGAACGCGAATGGACGCTGTTCGACCGCACTGACGCGGACGGTGCGCTGGCCCGGCGCAAACCGCAGCTCGCCGCCGCCCGTGCCACGGTAAAATCCGCGGAGGCGCAGCTGCGCGATGCCCAGCTGAACCTCGAACGCAGCACCATCACCGCCCCATTCGACGGCGTCGTCCAGTCCGAATCCGTCGAGGCTGGTCAGGTGGTCAACGCCGGCCAGCAGCTCGGCCGACTGCTCGGTGACGACGTGTTCCACGTGCTCGCAAGCGTGCCCGTGGACCGCCTGCAATGGTTGCCCTTGCCGACCGCCGATGGCTCCGCCGGCGCGGCCGCCGACATCCGCCAGCCGAACACCACCAGCGCCCGCAAAGGTCGGGTGATCCGCGTGCTCGGCGATCTGGATCCGGAAGGCCGCATGGCCCGACTGCTGCTGGAGGTCCCCGAACCGCTGAGCGGCCCGACACCGCTGCTGGTTGGCGCCTTCGTCGACGTCGCGCTCCACGGCCGCGAACTGGTCGACACCATCGCAATACCGCGCGCGGCGCTCATCGGCTCCAACGCGGTGTGGCGGGTGAACGACGACAACGCACTGGAAAAGACATCGCTGACCATCACCTGGCGCAGCGATGACGCTGTCTTCATCCGCAGCGGCAGCGGCGGCCTGAATGACGGCGATCGCATCCTGAAGACCCGCATCCCGCTGGCGGTTGAGGGCATGCACGTGCGCATCGCCGGCGACGACGCTCCCGATCGGACCGAAGCCGGCGAGCCGGGCTGATCATGAACGCGCCTTCATCAACCGGCCGCAAACCCGAGTGGATGCGCGGCCCGCTGGCCTGGCTGGCGGCCAACCCGGTGGCCGCGAACCTGCTGATGCTGGTCCTGATCATCGGCGGCTGGATCATCGGCAGCGGCGTCAAGCAGGAAGTGTTTCCGGAATTCGACGCCGACATCATCACCATCGACATCGCCTACCCGGGCGCCAGCCCGGAGGAAGTCGAACAGGGCATGATCCTGGCGATCGAGGACTCGGTGCGCGGCATCGATGGCGTCAAGACGGTGGAATCCCACAGCTATGAGGGTGCCGGAACAGTCGTCGCCGAGATCGTGTCCGGCTATGACCCCGACAAGGTCTCGACCGACGTCAAGAACGCGGTGGACCGCATCACCAGTTTCCCGGAAGACGCGGAGCGGCCGATCACCAGCCTGGTGGCGATCAAGACGAAGGTGATCACGCTGGTGCTGCACGGCAACACCGATCACGCCACCCTGAGGGATCTGGCCGAGCGCGCCCGCACCGACCTGCTGAACCGCCCAGACATCACCGAGGTCGTGCTGACCAACGCGCCGCCCCGGGAGATCGCCATCGAGGTGTCGTCCAGCGCCCTGCACGCCTACGGTCTGTCGCTGCCGCAGATCGCCGACCGCATCCAGAGTCACGCCGTGGAGCTGCCGGGCGGCGCCATCCGCACCGAGGGCGGCGAGGTGCTGGTCCGCATGGACGAGCGACGCGATTTCGCACGCGAGTTCGATGATATTCCGCTGCGCACCAACCGTGAGGGCACGGTACTCACACTGGGCGACATCGCCACCATCCGCGACGGATTCTCCGACAGCTCCTACCTGGAAACCCGCTTCAACAACGACCCCGCGGTGATGCTGGAGGTCTTCCGCGTGGGCGACCAGACCCCGATCAGCGTGTCTGGCGCGGTGCGCGACTACACCACCGAGCTGAACGGCCAGCTGCCGGAAGGTTTGCGCGCGGACACCGTCTACGACGACTCCGTCTTCTACGAAGACCGCATCAACCTGCTGCTGCGCAACGGCTTGCTCGGGTTCGTGCTAGTCATCGTGTTGCTGACGCTGTTCCTGGAACCCAGACTGGCGTTCTGGGTCACGCTGGGCATTCCCATCTCGTTTCTTGGCGCCATGCTGCTGATGCCGGCGATGGACGTCAGCTTCAACATGATCTCGCTGTTCGGGTTCATCGTGACGCTGGGGATCGTGGTCGACGACGCGATCATCGTCGGCGAGAACATCTACCACCAGCGCGAGCTGGGGCACGGACGGTTGAAGGCCGCGATCCTCGGGGTGCGCGGCGTCGGTGCGCCGGTCGTGTTCGCCGTGCTGACAACCATCGTCGCATTCTCGCCGCTGTTGTTCGTCCCCGGCCCGGCCGGCAACTTCTTCCGGGTGCTGCCGGCCATCGTGATCTGCGTTCTGCTGATGTCGCTGGTCGAGTCGCTGGCCATCCTGCCCAGCCACCTCGCCCATTCGAAACATCCGCGCACCACCGGCATCGAGGGCTTCCTGGTGCGATTGCAGCATCGTGTCGCCGCATGGATGGACCGGGTGATCGAGCACCGTTACACGCCGGTGGTCCGCTGGGCGACGATGCACCGGACCATCTCCATCGCCACCGGCATCGCGGTGTTCTTCGCATCCATCGGACTGGTGGCGGGCGCGCGCGTGAAGACCGAGTTCTTCCCCAACATCGATGCCGACTTCATCTTTGCCAACGTGCGGGTGCCCTACGGCTCGAACATCGAGCTGACCCGGGACACCCTGGACAAGACCGTGGCGGCGATGCACGAGACGCTGGCCGAATACCCGGACGACGCCCGCATCGTCGACGCGGTCATCACAGTGCTGGGCGATCAGCCGAATCTCTCGCAGGCCTACCGGCCCGGCGACGGCCTGGGGTCCAGCCACCTGATCAGCGTGCAGGCCACACTGGCGCCGGCCAGCGAGCGCGACGTCAAGACCCAGGAGTTCTCGGACCGCTGGCGGGAAAAGGTGCAGCGGATTCCGGGCGTGGACCGCACCCAGTTCGTTCACACCACCGGACCGGGCGCGGGCGCCGACCTGACCGTTCAGCTCAAGCACCATGACGTGGACACACTGGAGGCGGCCGCGGACATGCTGGCCGCCAAGCTGCGCGAGTTCACCGGGCTGTCCGACATCGACAACGGCTACTCCGGCGGCAAGGAACAGCTGAACGTGACGCTGACCGAAGCCGGCAAGACGCTGGGGCTGACCTCCAGCGAGGTCGGCCGCCAGATACGTGGAGCCTTTTTTGGCGCCGAGGCGCTGCGCCAGCAGCGTGGCCGCGACGAGGTGCGGGTGATGGTGCGTCTGCCGGCGGAGGAACGCGCCGAAGAGGCGACGCTGGAGGACCTGCTGATCCGCACGCCCAGCGGGGGACTGGCCGCGCTGTCGGATGTCGCCCGGGTCGAACGCGGCCAGGCGTACACCACCATCAACCGGGACCAGGGCCGCCGGGTGCTGAACGTCACCGCCGAGGTCGACGCCAACGTCACCCAGACCAACGACGTGATCGCCGAGCTCGCGGGCTCCGTGCTGCCGGCGCTGCAGGATCGCTTTCACGGCCTGCAGTTCAGTTTCGAAGGCGCCAACCGCGACGAGGCCGAATCCCAGACCGCGATCTTCACCGGCTTCCAGCTCGCGCTGATCGGCATCTTCGTGCTGCTGGCCATGGCCTTCCGCAGCTATCTGCAACCGATCATCGTGATGTCCGCCATCCCGTTCGGCATCGTCGGCGCGATCTGGGGGCATCTGCTGCTGGACTACAAGATGAGCTTCATCTCGCTGTTCGGCATTGTCGCGCTCTCCGGCGTGGTCGTGAACGACTCGCTGGTGCTGATCGACGCGGCGAACAAGTACCGCGCGGAGGGGTTGAGCAAGCGCGACGCGATCATCCGGGCCGGCCAGCGCCGTTTCCGCCCGATCGTGCTGACATCGCTGACCACCTTCCTCGGGCTCGCGCCAATGATCATGGAAACCTCGGTGCAGGCGCGATTCATCATCCCGATGGCCATCAGCCTGGGCTTCGGCATCCTCTTCGCCACGGTGATCATCCTCATCCTGGTGCCGGCGATCTACCTCGTCATCGAGGACTTCCGTGACTTCCTGACCCGCCTGTTCGGCGGCGCCGAGCATCCGGAAACCGAAGACGAACTGGCGTAAAACCTCCCGGGTGGCGCAGTAGTGCGCCGCAACATTGGCTTGACTGCCGGTGTCGACAAGGCAGCCAGGGCAAGGACAGCGGGCATCCCGAACGCTAGTGTCCGTGCCTCACGCATTGGCTGACCACGACACATGAGCATTGCAGATCAGAGCATGGCGCGCGGACTGCGCGTACTGAACCGCCTCGCCGGCGGGACCCTGCTCGACCGCCTGGGCGTTCGCAAGCAGAGTGAACGGGCGATCTACCACGCCTCGCGCACGGGATTCGGCGTCGCCGCCGCCGCGGCGCGCAGCTTCAAGGGCGGCCCCAAGCCGGACCGCGCCCAACGCCTGCCCAGCGCCGGCGACCCCGGTCTGTTCGATCTGACGCCCAGTGAAGACCAGGCCATGCTGCAGGATGCCGCGCAGCGCTTCGCCGACGAGGCCCTGCGACCCGCCGCGGAAGAGGCCAACGAGGCCTGCTCCGCCGAGAAGGATTTGCTGGACATGGCGAACGAACTGGGCATCGCCATCCTCGGCATCCCGGAAGAACTGGGCGGCGCGGGCACCGAACGCAGCACGGTCACCAATGTACTGGTCGCCGAGGCGCTGGCTCACGGCGACATGGGGCTGGCCTTCGCCTGCCTGGCGCCGTCGGCCGTCAGCAATGCCCTGGTGTTGTGGGGCAACGCGGAACAACAGGGCAAGTACCTGCCCGCCTTCGCGGAGGAGACCACACCGGTCGCCGCGCTGGCGCTGTCCGAGCCTGTTCCGCTGTTCGATCCGATGTCACCGGCAACCGTCGCCAAGCCGGTGGATGGTGGCTGGTCGCTGAGCGGCATCAAGTCTCTGGTCCCGAACGCCGCCACCTGCGAGCTGTTCATCATCGGCGCCATGGTCGAAGGCGAGGGCCCGGCGCTGTTCGTCGTCGAGTCCGACCCGGCGACCATGTCCATCGCTCCGGATCCGGCGATGGGCCTGCGCGCCGCCGCGACCGGGCAGGTGCAACTCGACGGCGTGGTCGTCCCGACCGCCGCCCGCCTCGGTGACGGCGCCAAGGCCGCGACCGACGCTTACACAGAATGCGTCCGCCTGAGCCGTCTGGCCTGGTGCGCCATGGCCATCGGCACCGGCAAGGCCGTGCTCGACTACGTGATTCCCTACGTCAACGACCGACAGGCCTTCGGCGAACCGATCAGCCACCGCCAGTCAGTGGCCTTCATGGTCGCCAACATCGCCATCGAGCTGGAAGGCATGCGCCTGACCACACTGCGCGCCGCGAGTCTGGCCGAACGTGGCAAGGCCTACGCCCGCGAGGCCGCCGTGGCCCGCCGCCTGTGCGTGGACAAGGGCATGCAGATCGGCTCCGACGGCGTGCAGTTGCTCGGCGGCCATGGCTTCACCAAGGAATACCCGGTCGAGCGCTGGTATCGCGACCTGCGCGCCATCGGCGTCATGGAGGGCGGCCTGCTCGTCTGAGCGCCGCGGAGAAAACAATCATGATCAATCTCGAAGTCCCGAAGAAATTCACCGGCCTGGTCCGCCAGGCGCATCAGGTCTCCAAGGAAGTGCTGCGCGCCAACTCGCGCAAGTACGACCTCGCCGAGCACGAGTACCCCAAGGAACTGGACATGCTCGCCGCGCTGGTCGACGGCATGAACGATGGCGGCGGCCAGGGTGCCGGTGCCGCGGGCGTGCGCCGCGACAAGTCCGACGACGGCAGCAACAAGAACGGCAGCAACCTGTCCACCGCGCTGGGCATCATCGAGATGTGCTGGGGCGACGTCGGTCTGCTGCTGTCCATGCCGCGCCAGGGCCTGGGCAACTCCGCCATCGCCTCGGTCGCCAACGACGAACAACTCGATCGCTTCGCTGGCCGCTGGGCCGCGATGGCGATCACCGAGCCGGGCTGCGGCTCCGATTCGGCGGCGATCCGCACCACCGCGGTCAAGGATGGCGACGAGTACATTCTCAACGGCGAGAAGATCTACGTGACCGCAGGCGATCGCGCCGATCTGGTCGTGGTCTGGGCAACACTGGACAAGAGCGTCGGCCGCGCCGCAATCAAGTCCTTCGTCGTCGAGAAGGGCACGCCCGGCTTCGAACTGGTGCGTCTGGAGAAGAAGCTTGGCATCAAGTCCTCCGACACCGCCGCCTTCGTGCTGAAGGACTGCCGAGTGCCCGCGGAGAACCTGCTGGGCGACCCGACGGTCAACGTGGAAAAGGGCTTTGCCGGGGTCATGCAGACCTTCGACAACACCCGTCCTCTGGTCGCGGCGATGGCCATCGGCCTGGCCCGTGCGGCACTGGAGGAAACCCGCAAGGTGCTGGAAGACGCCGGCGTCGTCATCGACTACGACCAGCTTGCGACCAAACAGACCGCGGCGGCCGCCGACTTCATCCGCATGGAAGCGGACTTCGAGGCCGCCCGTCTGCTGATGATGGAAGCCGCCTGGATGGCGGACAACCGCAAGCCGAACTCGCTGCAGGCGTCCATGGCCAAGGCCAAGGCGGGACGCTCCTGCGTCGACATCAGCCTCAAGTGCGTAGAGCTTTGCGGCAACCTCGGCTACAGCGAGGACAGCTTCCTGGAGAAGTGGGCGCGCGACAGCAAGATCCTCGACATCTTCGAGGGCACGCAGCAGATCCAGCAGCTCATCATCGCCCGGCGCCTGCTGGGCAAGTCCTCAGCCGAACTGAAATAGGCAAACACGCCACCAACGGTAGACTGGGATGCCCGCCGACTAGGCGGGCATTTCATTTCCACCGCGGGTTCTCATGTCACATCCCGGACACCGGGCCACCGCGCTGCTGCTCGCGAACAGAATCCTCGGGACGTACTGACCCCGCCCGTCGGGGCCATTCAAGACATTGATATCGCCGCCGATAAGGACAAGGCAACCCAGAGGTCTCACGCCATGTCCGCCGAACAGCTTCTTGCCCACGCCAACAAACTGCCCACCGTCCCGAAGGTGGTGCACGAACTGATGTCCTCCTTCCAGCAGGAAGACGTCGAGACCGCACGCATCGCAGGGCTGATCGAAACCGATCCGGTGATCAGCGCCAAGGTGCTGCGCCTGGCGAACTCAGCCTATTTTCACCGCAGCCGCAGCATTGGCAGCATCAGTGATGCCGTCATGCACCTCGGCTTCGAACGCGTGCGCAATCTCGTCGTTGGCTGCGGCCTGATCGGATCGATGCAGACCCCGCCCGGCATGGACAAGCCCGGGTTCTGGCGGCATGCGGTCTTCACCGCGGTCGCCTCGCGCGAGCTGGCCAAACTCGGCCAGAAGAGCGCCTCCAGCGAAACCGTGGAGCCGGAAATGGCCTTCGCGGCCGGCATCATCTACCCGGTGGGCGAGTTGCTGCTGCGCTGGGCAAAACCGATGGAGCTGTTCCAGCTCGACGGTTGCGAGCCCTACTGCACGCCCGCCCGCGCTGAATCGGAGCGCAAGATCGTCGGACTGGATTTCGCATCGACCAGCGCACTGCTCGCCGATCACTGGAAATTTCCGAAGGAACTGTCCGACGGACTGCGCGCCGCGGGCGACCCCGACAACGCCGAACCCTTCTCACCGCTGGGCGCCATCGTCGCGGTGGGCTCGGTGCTCGCGGCGGCCTCGGCAATCCGCATGGAACCGCCGGTCAACGGATACACCCTCAACCGCGTCGGCATCCGCATCGATCAGGTCTGGAGCCTGCCGCCGATCAACGAATTGTCCAACGGACTGGACACGATGCTGCTGGAATCCTGATCGACAACGCCCGCCTCAGGACAACCGACGCGGCACCTGCTGGGCCACCAGCGCAAGTATCCACGCGATGCCGGCTGCTACCGCCCCGGCCACGAACAGCGGCACGTATTGCTCGATCCGCCCGTACCAGCCAGCCATGATCGCCGCCCCGTTGGCCTGACCAATCGCGAAGGCCACCGTCGCACCCGCCCACCAGCGGGCATGCGCCGCGGCACCGGCGATCTCGGCCAGCGCCGCGGAGGTCATCGACACCGCGCCAGGCACCAGTGCGCCGATGACCAGACTGGATAGCGTCAGCGTCACCGGATGGCCGGTTACCACCGGCACCACGACCGCCAGCGCCGTGGCGGCGTAGCAGGCCTGCAACATCATCGGCACGCCCACGCGTCCGGCCATGCGGACGATGACGGTCGGTCCGATCAACGACCCGAAGCCGACGATCCACCACTGAACGGCGGCGAATCCTTGGCTCATCCCGCGTTCGCGCACGAGAAAGTCGACCCAGAACACGCCGTGGGGAACAATCCCGACCGCCTCGAATGCGTAGGCGCCGATCACCAGGACCGGCGCCACAAGCCACCATCCGCGCGGAGTGACGCCATGCGAGGCGCCCACTTCCGTCGGACGCTCGGCCTGCATCACGATCCACCCGCGCAGGCCGATCATCGCCGCGAGGCCGGCCAGCCCGGCCATCAGCAACCAGGCCGTGGTCGGTCCGATCCACGGCAGCGCGGTGGCCACCCCGGCCGTCAGCAGCGTACCCAGCCCGATTCCGGTGAAGGTCACCCCACTGACGCGCGCGCGCTCCAGCGGCGACACCGCGGTCAGCGCCGCGCTAACGCCCCTCACCATGAGCCAGGCGCCTGCCATCCCGCAGACGAATCGCCACGCGTTCATCCACCAGAGACCGAGCGGAATGGCACAGGCCAGAAAACTGATGACCACAAACACCAGTGCCGTCGGAATCAGGGAATGACGTTCCGAGCGCGGCGCGACCAGCGTCAGAATCGCACCCAGACAATAGCCGACAAGATTCGCGGCGCCGGCCTGCGCGGCCTCGGCGGGTGTCAGCCAGCCCGCTTGGATCATCTCCGGAATCAGCGGCGGATAGGCGAACCGTCCCAGCGCGATTCCGACCAGCGTGGCGCAGAACCCCAGCGTCTGAGCGGCCATTCGTTGGCGGCGGCTTGTCGCTCGCAGGGTCATCAAGAGATCGGGTTATCGAACAGGGCGGCGGATTGTCGCCGATCCCGCCGGCATTTGCCCGTCGTCAGGTTGTCCGCCGACCTGTCCCGGTCGCGAGGAATCGCGAGCTGGCGCGAGCATCGCGACCCGATGGGTCGCCCTTCAGCCGGCTTCCTCCTCACGGGCCAGCTTATCCCACAACGTGCCGGAGCGCTGGCCGGACTGATCATCCGCGGGAGGCAATTCATCGGTAGGCGGCGCGGAGTCCTGGGTGGACTCCAGCACGGCGCGATCGGAAGGTTCGTCGTCGATGTCCTGGCGATAGGCGACGATGATTTCCACACGCCGGTTGCGGGATCGCTGCTCGGGCGTGTCATTGGGCTCCAGCGGCCGCGACGACCCGTAACCACTGACGACAAGCTGTGACTCGTCGATGGAACCCACCTTGATCACCTCTTCGACCACCGACACAGCGCGGGCGGCCGACAGATCCCAATTGGAGGAGAACCCGCCGCCGCGATGCACCGGCACGTCGTCGGTGTGACCGGCCACGGTGACCTGCTGCGACTTGGCGTCGATCAGGCTGACCACGCGATGAATCAGGTCGCCGGCACCGTTGACCAGCCGCGCGCTGCCGGACGGGAACGACACATGCTCGGGAAAGCGGACGACGACCTGGTCGCGGTTACGCTCCAGAATGATGCGACCGATCTCGATGTCCTCCTTCAGGCCTTCCTTGAGCTTCCTGTATAGCGCCTCGCCGGCGGTGGTGGACACCACCTTTTCGACGGTCCGGACCTGCTGGGTCGGCGTGCTGTTGTGCCCGGTGCCTGAGATGATTCCGGTCTCCAGGCCCTGCTGGGCGTCGTCCCGCTTGCTGATGTACTGCACGCCGCCGAAGGCTTCACGCATCGAGCCAACCACCGCCTCGAACTTGGAGATGTCCATCTTCGCCTGCGCGAACAGCAGCACGAAAAAGCACATCATCAGCGACATCATGTCGGCGAAGGTCGCCATCCACAGCGGGACGTCGGTTCCCTTCTTCTTCTCCTTGGGTTTTGCGAACACGGGAATAGTCCGTCAGCCTGCGCCGATCAGGCGGCGGCCGCGGGGGCCTTGTCGTCGTTGGCCGCCTTGCTGTTCTTGCCTTCCGGCAGACAGGCCTTGAGGCATTGCTCCAGCAACCTCGGGCTGGTGCCTTCACGCAGTCCGATGACGCTTTCGACGATCAACACGCGAGTATCCATCTCCTGCTCCGCGCGCATTGCCAGCTTGTCCGCGATGGGCAGAAACACCATGTTCGACAGCATGGCGCCATAGAGCGTGGTCAGCAGCGCCACGGCCATGGCGGGACCGATGCCGGAAGGGTCGGACAGCGTGGCCATCATCTGCACCAGGCCAACCAGGGTACCGATCATGCCGAACGCCGGGGCGGCATCGCCCATGGCGCGAAAGACCTTCTCGCCCATCTCCGCGCTCTTGATTGACGCGGTGATCTCCTTGCCCAGCAGGTCCTTGATGAACGCGGCGTCGTGACCGTCCACGCACATCTGGATGCCCTTGCCCAGCAGCGGATCGGGAACCTCGACTTCCTCCAGCGCCAGCATGCCCTTCTTGCGTGCGGTGTCGGCCATCTCCTTGACGGTCTCGATCAGCTCGTAGGGGTCGACGGCGCTGAACTTGAACGCGGTCTTGGTCGCCGTGCCGAATGCCTTGAAGCATTCGCCGATGGGAAAGCGGATCAGCGTGCCGCAGAAGGCGCCGCCGATCACGATGATCATCCCGGGCACGTTGATGAACGGACCGATACCGGTACCCACGGCCATGGATCCGATGATGAGGACGAGTCCAACAATCAGACCGATGAGGGTCGCGAGATCCATGAGTGCCGCCTGTGGGTTCGTGCTGTCCGGGTTGCTGTTGTCTATCGGCTGCCGCCGCGGACTCTTGAACCGGAGGGTGACGATCCCGATAGCCGGGCCAGGCGTCGCTCAGCGCGTGAGATCCAGCTGCCAGTAGCCGACATCGATCCAGCGACCGAACTTGTAACCCACCGCGGGAAACACGCCGCGGCACTCGAACCCCAGGCGCTCGTGGAATGCAACGCTGGCGGGATGCGGCAACGCGATCACCCCCATGACCATGCGCATGTCACGCGCCCGGAGCTGATCGAACAGGTCGCGGTAAAGCAGGGTGCCAACGCCCTGGCCACGCGCCGCCTCGCCGAGGTAGATCGCGCTCTCGGCGACAAAGCGATAGGCCGCACGCGCGCGCCAGAGCCCCGCGTAGGCGTAGCCCAGTACCTGACCGTCGCGCTCGACGACGCGCCAGGGGAGGCCCTGATCCTGCACCCCGAGCACCCGTGCGGCGATCTGCCCGGCACCGAGCGTGTCTTCCTCGAACGTCACGACGGTATCGGTGATGAACGGGTTGTAGATCGCCGCGATGGTCGGCGCGTCGGCCTCCACGGCATCGCGAAGTTGGCAATCGGACATGTGGAATCAGGCCCCGTTCGGACAGTGGCTGGCGACCCGACGGAGTATGCCCGCACTGAACACGACCGTGCGCCACGCGGCCATCTTCGTTAGCGTCTCGGCTACATCCGAACCAGACATTGATTCCATGGGTTTACTGATCGACGGCGAATGGCATGACCGGTGGTACGACACCGACCGGCATGGCGGTCGATTCAAGCGGCAGGAACAGGCGTTTCGCCACTGGGTCACGCCGGATGGTGCGCCCGGGCCCAGCGGCGATGGCGGCTTTCCGGCCGAGCCCGGGCGCTATCACCTGTACGTCTCCTACGCCTGCCCCTGGGCGCACCGCACCCTGATCTTCCGCGCCCTGAAGGGCCTGACGTCGATGATCGACGTCTCCGTCGTGCATTGGCACATGGGTGCCGATGGCTGGACGTTCCAGCCCGGCGCCGGTGTGACCGGCGACCGGCTCATGGGCCATGAACTGCTACGTGATGTCTACCTCGCCGCGGACCCGGACATGACCGGTCGCGTGACCGTGCCGGTACTGTGGGATACGCAGCGGAACACCATCGTCAGCAACGAGTCCTCAGAGATCATCCGCATGTTCAACAGCGCCTTCGACGCGGTCGGCGCCACCCCGGGCGACTACTACCCAGCCCCGCTGCGCACGGAGATCGACGCACTGAACGAGCGGATCTACGACACCGTCAACAACGGCGTCTACAAGGCCGGCTTCGCGTCGACGCAGGCCGCCTACGACGAGGCGGTCCACCCCCTGTTCGACACACTGGACTGGCTGGATGCCCGGCTGGGCGACCGTCGTTTCCTGACCGGCGACGCACCGACCGAAGCGGACTGGCGGCTGTTCCCCACGCTGGTCCGCTTCGACACCGCCTACCACGGCCACTTCAAGTGCAACCGTCGCCGGCTGGTCGACTATCCCAACCTGTGGCCCTACACGCGGGAGCTGTTCCAGTGGCCGGGCATCCGGAACACCGTGAACCTGACCCATGTGGCCAGGCATTACTACGGCAGTCATCCGCAGGTGAATCCGACCGGCATCGTGCCGATCGGGCCGGATCTGGATTTCGAGGCCCCGCACGGACGGGACCGCCTCGGCTGACGCGATGGCTACCAGCCGCCGTGGGCAATGTCCGGGTGGTCGTTCATGCCGAACACCACCGCGCAATCACCGCCGTTGCCACGGGCATCATCCAGCGCCTGGTCGGCCTGGCTCAGCAGCGTCTTGGAGAAATGATGCGGCGTCGGCACGAAGCAGGCGCCGCCGACGGAAACCCGCACTGTCTCGCCGGGAGCGCCTGGCAACGGAATCCGGGCTTCACGCACCGAGCTCACAATGGACTCGGCGACCTGACGCGCACCACCAGGTTGCACGTCGGCCAACAGCGCGCAGAACTCGCCCACCCGGATGTGCCCGGCGAAATCGGCCCTGCGCCGCAGCGCCAGTGACACCAGATTGCCGACCGCAATCAGGGTGTTGTCGACCTCGGCGCCGGTCTGCCGGCGAACCAGCGAAAAACGACCGATGTTGATCACCAGCAGGCAGATATTGAGTTGCTGCTTGGTGCAGAACGCCCATTGCTGATCGAGCCGCTGCAACAACAGTTCGCGGCCCGCGAGACCGGTGCGGTGATCGAACCCCGCTAGCTCGACGGCAGGATCAACGGCCCGGCGCCATTGTTTGACCTTGCTCAGATTCTGCATGGACGGTCTCGCAACACGGGATGGAAGCGCACCAGCGGAGCATGACCCCGCTGCGCGGGGAAGTCTACGAGGCGCCGACCATGGTCTGAACGTCAGACTCGTCAAGCCAGGCCGCGACCACGCGATTGCGCCCGGCCTGTTTCGCCCGATAAAGCGCCTGATCGGCCTCGTTCATGTAGAACTGGGTGTCATTGTTCATCACGTCCTCGAAGCTCGACGCCGAGGACACGCCGACCGAGATCGTGACTGGGCTGCTGTCGAACGCGGGATGCGGAATGCCCATTTCCTGTACCGCGCGGCGGAACTCATCCATCAGCATGACCGCCGCGTCACCGGGCGTGTTCGGCAGAATCACACTGAACTCCTCGCCACCGTAACGACAGACCAGATCGCCGGCCCGCCGCGTACGCGCCGACAGCGCCCCGCCGATACGGCGCAACACCTGATCACCCTCCGAATGCCCGGCGGTGTCGTTGAACGGCTTGAAGTGATCCACGTCGATGATCGCGTAACTTAGCGGCAGATGATTGCGATTGGCGCGACGCCATTCATTGACGAGCTGGCGATCGAAGTGGCGGCGATTGAAACAGCCGGTGAGCGGATCCCGGATGGAATCGCGCCGCAGCGCCAGCATGTCCTCGATCACGCGAACGCCGTCGTGAATCACCCGCTGCTGCATGCGCGGAAACGTGCGCGGCCGATCATGGGCGACGGCGAGCACACCGATCGTTTTTTCCTGGTGCCCGGAAAACACCGGATAAATCGCCGCGGAACAGACGTCCCGCGTCTGCACCGAGAACAAGCTGTTCCCGTTGTCGTCCAGATCGTCCAGGTCATGCACACGGATCGGCTCGCCCGAATCGATCACAGCCCATTCCGGTGACGAGGACCGTTCCCTCAATTCCGATGCACAGCCGTGCGCCGCCACAGGCACCAGCCTGTCGCCGACCACCATCGACAACCATGCCCACTTGCATGCCGTACCGCCCGCAACGAGGCCAAGAACACGTTGCAGGCTGTAATCGACCTCATCGAGATTGATGCCGTGAACATCATTCACTTCGTGCCGTATCAGTTCCTGTACGGACTCGATCAGATTTTCCATGGAGTACTGACTCAACTACCGCTCGGGCCGGTCTCCGCCGCCCATTAACCGCACCGGGTCCTCTGCCCGGTCAGTCGTCATGTTTCGACGGACGAACGCCGTCTTCACATAATTTACACAACGGTACCTGAACACGGTCTGGCGCTGGCATACGACCCGACCACCGGCATCATGGTCTGACCAACGCCAATTGTGCGCCGTTCGTGACCGTTACCGACAGGATCGGACAACTTGACGCGTCCCCGCCAGGGGTGAACAAGGCGGTGTCAGTCACGTGCGCGGCATCCGCCGCGCGCTGAACGTCAGCTTGCGATGCGATAACAGGGCACGTACTCGGCACCGGGCAGTCGCATCCGTCGCTGTTCCACGAAGCTGCGCAGCAATGCGTCGAGTTCGGCGGCGATCGCCGGCTCGCCCCGAAGCTCGAAGGGCCCGTGTTCGGCCACGGCATGGATGCCCGCCGGTTTGACGTTGCCCGCGACGATGCCGGAAAAGGCCCGGCGAAGATTCGCGGCCAGATCGCTGCTCGACTGCTCCAGGTGCAAGCAAAGGCCCGCCATCGCCTCATGGGTGGGCTGGAACGGCGTCTGGAACTGCCCGTCGATGCGTAGCTTCCAGTTGAAACCGAAGGCATCGCGGGCTTTCTCCCGCCAGTCGAAGACCTGACTGGTGCCCTCGGCGACGCTGCGCGCCACGGCGACGGGGTCATCGATGATGATGCGATAAAGCCGCTGCGCCGCCTGCCCCAGCGTGGCGCCGATGAAGCTGTGCAGCTGCTGGAAATAGGCGCGCGCGCTGGACGGGCCGGTGAAAATCACCGGAAACGGTATCGCCTCGTTCTGCGGGTCCAGCAGGATACCCAGCAAATGCAGGATCTCCTCGGCGGTGCCGACACCACCCGGGAACACGATGATGGCGTGCCCGAGCCGCACGAAGGCCTCCAGGCGCTTCTCGATGTCCGGCATCACGACCAGTTCGTTGACGATCGGATTCGGGGGTTCGGCCGCGATGATTCCCGGCTCGGTCACGCCCAGGAAGCGCCCCTCGCGCAGGCGCTGCTTGGCATGCCCGACCGCGGCGCCCTTCATAGGCCCTTTCATCGCTCCCGGCCCACAGCCGGTACAGACGTCGATGCCGCGCAACCCCATCGCGTGACCGACCTCCTTGCAGTAGTCGTATTCCTCGCGCGCGATGGCATGCCCACCCCAGCACACCGCCAGCGGTGAGCGCTCGCCAGCGTGGATCACACCGGCGTTACGCAACAACTCGAACACGCCGTCGGTGATCGATGCCGGCGTATCCAGTTGCGGAATGGCCGCGGCGGCCACCAGATCACGCAGCACGCTGAACAGGTGCTCGCGAATGCCCTCGATGATCCGACCGTCGACAAACGCCTCGTCCGGCGCGTTGACCAGCTGCAGGCGAATGCCCCGCGGCTCTTCCCGAACCCGGACGTCGAAGGTGGCGTAGCGAGCCATCACCGCGGCCGCGTCATCCAGCTCGCTGCCAATGTTCAGCACGGCCAGCGCGCAAGCCCGGAACTGCTCGTGCAGCCCCCCGGCTTCGGTCGACGACAGCGCCGCGACCTCGCGGCGTGACAACAACCTCAGCGGCCCGCTGGGCCCAATGTCTGCATCCATCTCGTCAAGCCTTGTTGATCACCGCGCCTAGGGAAACAGCACCACCTGACGCACGGCCTCACCCCGATCGAGCACATCAAAGGCAGCGTTGATGTCATCCAGTTCCAGTGTGTGGGACATCAGGCGATCCACCGGCAGCAGCCCCGCCTGGTACATGGCGATGAAGCGCGGGATGTCACGACTCGGAATCGCCGAGCCCATGTAACTGCCCCGCAGCACGCGTTCGTCCACGGTCAGGCTCACGGCCTGAATGTCGAGTCGCGCCTTGGGATGCGGCAGCCCGACGGTGACCGTGGTACCGGCGCGACCGGTCGCGGCATAGGCGGTCTCCAGCACCTTGGCGCTGCCCACCGATTCCACCACCGTGTTCGCGCCGCCGTGGGTGATCGCACGCACCTGGTCCAGCGCGTCGGGGTCGGCGGCGTTCACCGTATGGGTGGCTCCCAGTTCCTTCGCCAGAGCCAACTTGTCATCGGACAGGTCCACCGCGACCAGCGGATTGGCCCCGGACGCACGCGCCCCGATCAGCGCCGCCAGACCCACACCGCCCAGACCGTAGACCGCGCAGCTGGTTCCGGGCTGCACCTTGGCCGTGTTGACAACGGCGCCAACCCCGGTCATGACCGCGCAGCCGAACAACGCGGCGATCTTGAAATCCAGACTCGGATCGATCATGACGCAGGATTTCGCGGACACGGTCGTGTAATCGGCGAACGCCGACACCCCGAGGTGGTGATTCAGTTCGCCGGCCTCGTCATGAAACGGCCTGGACCCGCTGAGCAGACTGCCGCCGGCGTTCGCCACGGCGCCCGGAGCGCACATCGCGGGCCGGCCTTCGGAACAGGCCGGACATTCCCCGCAAACCGGCACGAACGAGAACACCACATGGTCGCCCACCTCGAGCTTGCTGTTGCCGGGCCCGACCTCGACGACCTCGCCCGCGGCCTCATGGCCAAGCACCATCGGCATCACGCGGGGGCGCGAACCGTTGATGACCGACAGGTCCGAGTGACAAAGGCCGGCGGCGCGGACACGGACCATCACCTCACCGGCGCCGGGCGGCGCCAGTTCCACCTCGCGAATCTCCAGTGGTCGGCTCTCGGCATAGGGAGCCGCGGCCCCCATCTCTCTCAGCACGGCGGCACGTGTTGTTCTCATGACGTCATCTCCAAAGCTTGCAGCGCCTGACGCAGCGCATCGGGAATCGGGACCGGCCGTCTCGTGTCACGATCCACGAACACGTGAACGAAATGGCCTTCGGCCGCCGGGCCCGGGCTGGTCTCGCCGAACAGGCCGATGCCGTAACGCACGCTGCTGTTACCGAGGTGATCCACGCGCAGGCAGGCCGACACCATTTCCGGGAAGGCCAGCGACCGGTGGAACTTGCAGCCGGTCTCGATGGCGAGACCGATGACCGGCCCCGCGTGAATATCCAGCCCGCCACGGCGGATCAGATAGTCGTTGATCACCGTGTCGAAGTAGCTGTAGTACTCGACATTGTTCACGTGTCCGTAGACATCGTTGTCTTTCCAGCGGGTCGGGATCTTCAGTTGGTGCGGGTAATCGTCGGCCGTCGACATGCCAGGCGGTCCTGTGAGTTATTCGGGGTCCAGAAGAAACGGTGGGGGCGGCTCGTCGGCACGCATCCAGTTGTCGCCCACCGACAGCGCGCAAATCCGGCTGACATGCGACAGCGGGCGACTGGCCTGTTCGGCCCAGTCGTTGAACGCGGCCTGACAGGCGGCGAGTTCGGCCCGCGAGGTCGGAGCCTTGGTGACGATGTTGTTCGCGATCAGCAACGCGACCACATCGCCGGTGGGCTGAAAGCTGTCCTTGCCGGCCATGCGCAGGAAGATGCAGGCGCTCATGCCACCAAGCCGGCTGCCGCGCCGTGACAGCTCGCGCCAGAGGCCGACGATGTCATCGGTCGGCCAGTCGGCAATCCATTGCGCGAAGCTGCCATGTGTCTCCGCGATGTCGAGCATGAACCGGGCATTGCGCGGCACCGAGCCGATCTTCTGCCGGTTGCGGACAATGCGCGCGTCGGCGGCCAGCGCCTCGAGCCCGGGACCGTCCAGCGCCGCGCAGTGCTCGGGATCGAAGCCCCGGAACGCCGCCTCGAAACCCGGCCATTTCTGCTCGATCACGCGCCAGGCGAATCCCGCCTGGAACACGCGCTTGGTCATCAGGCTCAGGTAGCGATCGTCAGCCGTCGCGGCCAGTTCCTCCGATGTCGATACCGGCGGCAGCAGAGCATCCACGGCCGCCGCACCGCCCTTGCGCTTGCAGGCGCGCTGGTAGATCCGTTCGAAGGATTCGTACTGCGCCATCGCGGTTCAGGCGATCGAGAGCAGGAACAGCGTCGCCAGCGGCGGCACGCCCTGGAGCAGCGCCGCGCGACGCATCCGCGCATCCGAGACAGCCAGCACGATCGCGGCACCCAGCATCACCGCGCAACAAACGACGATGACCGGAACGCCCGTGGCCGTGTTGCCCATCGCCGCGAGGATCATGCCGACCACCAGACCGATCGCGAGAAACAGGTTGTAGAAGCCCTGATTCAGCGCCCAGGGCCGCGCGGCCTCGGCCGCCTCGGGCGAGGCGATCTGAAAGCGTCGCTGCACGGTGGACCGGCTGAACAGCACCGACTCGAAAAGGAAGAACACGCCGTGCAACAGCGCGGCCAGTCCGGCCGGAATCAGCGCGATGGTCAGCATGGCGTCTCCCCGAAGCTTCGAATCGGCATGGACGATCCGGTGACTGTGTACCGCCGCGTCCATGATTTGGCGGCATTATGCGGGAGCCTCGGTCCTGACGCGACGCCAGCAACGAAAAAGCCCCCGGCGCCGAAGCGCCGGAGGCTACTGGTTCCCCAGTTCCTGCCTAGTCGATGATGGTGATCACCGGACCGGAGGTCGGCAGACCGGACGGTTGGACCACCAGCCCCGAATCCGCACCGGCCGCATCCACAGCCGTCAGCGTGAACTGATAGGTGGTGCTGGTCGGCGCCGGCCCCTGCGGCCCTTGCGGACCCACCGGACCCTGCGGACCGACGGGGCCCTGCGGACCGGCCGGCCCCGGGAGGCCCTGAGCGCCGCGCGCGCCGTTGGCGCCGTTGTCACCCTCACAGCCAGCCAGCGCGATGGCAGCCACGACGGCAGCAGCCGCCAGCGGCAGACGACGGCGGGACATGCCGCCAACGCCCATCAGGCCCAGCAGCATCAGACCGCTGCCCGCGAACATCGGCGCCGCCAGCCAGGCAATGCTGGAACTGAAGTCCACCGCGACCACGTAGGCCTCGCTGGAACCCGCCGCCACCGAACGCGCCGGCGTGAAGGTCACGACGAAGGTTCCGGCGACACCGTCGATGTTGACGGTCGCTGGCACCGTGCTTTCGCCGGCATCCACCGCACCGTTGCCGTTGGCGTCGATGTAGACGTCCGCTGCGGTGATGTCACCGTCGAAGTCACCGCTGCCACTCAGGGTGCCGGAGAATCCGGTGACATTCACAGCCTCCGCCGAGCCGTTGTTCACGGTCATGCCGATGGCCGCGACATCCTGCTCACCGGCCGCGAAGCTCACGCCGCCGCCATTTCCGGTGTTGCCATTGGCCACGATCGCCACCGGCGGGTTGTCGGTGGTTTCGTACGCGCCGATATCGCAGGTCGCGCTACCGTCACCGTCTCCATCGAACGGACGGGTAAAGCCCGCGCCACGCTGGTCGACATTGTTGATGGCCATGCCGGCACAGGTGGCATTCAGACCACCATCAACGGCAGGACCGCTGGTCAGCGCTACCGTCATCGTCGGACCGCCATTCATCTGCAAGCCGTCCATGGAAAGACCCGCCGGCACGCCGGTGACGTTGGCCGGGCCGCTGACCGTGGCACCGGAAGCATCGGCCACCAGGTTGTAGCCGCCGCCATCGACCGCACCGGAGACATCAGCCGCCGTGGTCGCCATGTTGTCGCCGATCAGCGTGTTGGTCGCGCCGAAGCTCGCCGTGGCATCTTCCAGGAACACGCCGCCGCCCTCGGTCGTCGCCATGTTGGACGCGATGGTCGCGTTCACGGCATTGACGATGGCGCCCGGCTTGAGCAGCAGGCCGCCACCCACTTCATTGCGGGTTCCGGAACCGTCCTGCTCCACGGCGCCATTACCGAACACGGTGCTGTTCCACAGGTTCAACGTCGAACCCGCGAACACCCAGAGACCACCGCCTTCGTTGTTGGCGACGTTGTTCCACACCGTGGACCGATCCACGGTCACCGTGCTGGCACCGCCCGTGATGTGCAGCGCGCCACCATTGCCGGGGTTGTTGCCGGCCAGATTGCTGGCCATCGTCGATTCGGTGATCGTCACCGTGGTCGCCGACATGGTGGACACATCCTCCAGCGCACCACCCGCACGGCTGGCGCCGTTGTTGGACAGGGTGGAGCCGGTGATGGACAGCGTGCCGTTGAAGTTCAGCACGCCACCGCCGGAACCGGACACACCCGAGGCGACGTTGTTGGTGATCGTGGCGTTGGCGACGGTCATCACGCCACCATTGTTGAACAGCGCGCCGCCGCCGTTGTCAGCGTCGTCACCCTGGGCATCGTTGGCATCCAGCGTCGTGCCGTCGACGGCCAGGATGCTGGGCGCACCAAAGTTCCAGAGGCCGGCACCTTCGGCCGCGGCCACGTTGTTGTTCACGGTTCCGCCAACCACGGAGACAAAGCCGCCGAACGTGCCACCACCGTCACCGGTGATGTGCAGACCACCACCATTGCCCGGTGCCGCCACGGCCACCAGCGAGCCCAGCGTCACGCCGGCACTGTTGCCGTCCAGCGCGACGTTGGTCAGCAGGATCGTCGGCACGCCGGTCGTGGTGTCGTTCAACGTCGAGCGATCCTCGATGCCACCGCCGGCGCGATTCGCCACGTTGCCGGTGATCGAGCCACCGGTCATGGTCACGGTGCCTTCGTTGTTGAAGATGCCACCACCGGAACCGGATGCACCCAGCGCGCTGTTGCCGCTGATTTCCGTGCCGCCGGTGATGGTGATGTCGCCGCCCTGGTTGAACAGCGCGCCGCCGCCATCGTCGCCCGCGTCACCGTTGGCCGCGTTGGCGGTGAAGACCACAGCGTCCACGGTCATGGGGCCGGATCCGTTCCAGAGGCCGCCGCCCTCACGTGCCGCGGTGTTGCCGGTGACCATGCCGCCGACCACCTGGATGGTGCCCGGACCGGACACATGCAGTGCGCCACCGTTGCCCGGATTGGCCACCGCGCCGTTGCCCACGCCGGCGCCGTTGCCGGACAGGGTCACGTTGTTCAGCGTCACCGTCGTCGCCACTTCGCGCGCGTTGTCCTCGATGCCGCCACCGGCGCGATTCGCGATGTTGTTGCGAATCATCGAGTCGCTGACGGTCAGCACGCCACCGTTGTTGAGAATGCCGCCACCCGTGGCGCTCACGCCGAGGGCCGTGTTGCCGTCGATGACCGCGTTGGACACGATCATCGTGCCGCCCTGATTGAACAAGGCACCGCCGCCATCCTCGCCGATCAAATCGCCCGCACCGTCGTCAGTGCCCGGGCCGGTGGCCGCGTTTCCGACAAAGCTGGCGCCATTGATGGTCATCGTGCCGGCGTTGTTCCACAGCGCACCGCCTTCCTGACCCGCGATGTTGTTGGAGAACGTTCCGCCCTCCACCGTCGAGTCCACGGCGCCGCTGATGTGCAGGAAGCCGCCGTTGCCGGGGCTGGTGCCGACTTCGTTACCAAAGGCATCAACGTTGGTCAGCGTCGTTGACGGGCCGGACGCAATCTCGATACCGCCGCCAGCGCGATTCGCGGTGTTGCCGCTGAATGTCGTGCCGGACACCGACAGGCTGCCGCTGGAAATGATCGCGCCACCGGAACCGGATGCGCCGATCGCCGCGTTGCGCAGGAAGCTGCCGCCAGCCACGCTCAGCGTGCCGGCATTGTCGATCGCGCCACCGTTGGTCGCCGCCGCGCCGGTGCCCACGTTGTCACGCACGGTGACGCCGTTGAGCGCGACGCTGGAACCGGAGGCGATGGTCAGCGCGCCACCGCTGACCGCCGTGCCATTGGCCAGGGTCAGGTCGGACAGCGACACCGGCTCGCCAGAGGCATCCACCGCCAGGATCTGAAAGGCGCCCTCACCGCTCAGCGTCACGTCGCCGGCCACGGCAACGTCATCGCTGATCGTCGGCAGGCTGGCGGTCAGCGCGATCGTGCCGCCGCTCAACGCGCTGGCGAAACGAATGCTGTCGCCATCCACGTCGCCGGCCGCGGCATCGTTAACCGCCGCGTTGGACGACGCCGCCAGCAGCGCCTCCCGCAAACTCAGCTGACCATCGGCCACATTCGCATCGACCAGCGTGTCCACGACGTAGGTCGTCGCAAATGCAGGCGCTGCCAGCCCTCCCAACACCAGAAGCGCCGCTCCGCGGGCGGCGCGCTTGTCGTTCTTAGTCATCTCAACTCCCTGAGTCGAATTGGATCCAGATCAATCCCCCGAAGGGATTGCCAGGGAGTTCGGGCCACATGGCGAAACGGATGCAGCCGCACCGGAGCGGCCAATGAATTTTTTGTGACACCGTCCTTCAGATTGCCGCGTGACCGCCGATCACCATCGGTCAATCGCTTTCGGAGCAGGACGCATGAAAGCCGCCACGTTGATCATCGTGACCGGGTTGCTGGGATTGGTGCCGGTCAGCGCGAGACTCGCCCCCGAGCCGCCCCCCGCCGGGCCGGATGCCGCTACAACGGAGACCGCGCCCGAGAACTCCGACGTCAGTCGTTACGAAGCCGCGCTGCGACGGGCGGAAGCGTCCATCGCCATGGTGCGGGCGGACAACGCCGCGCTGCGAGCACAGCTCCGCCGACTGCAATCGGGACAGGCCCATGGCCCAGGCCGATCCACGCTGCCGCGTCGATATCGCTTGGACCATCAGTTGCGCGGGTCGCTCGTCCGCGCCCGGGGCCATGAGGGAATGGAGGCGACACCAACTGGTGCCGGAGGAGGGACTTGAACCCCCAACCTACCGCTTACAAGGCGGTTGCTCTACCAATTGAGCTACACCGGCATGGGAATGCCGCGGCGGGCCTGCCGCCGCGGGGGCGGTAGTTTAACCAAACTCGCCGGGAGCGTCCGCCGCGTCGGCCAGGCGCGCGACACCTTCCAGCACGTAGTGCGGCCGCAGCTCCCATTCATCGCCGAGATGCGGTTGCAGCAGCGGCGCTTCGCCACCTGTCAGCACGCACAGCGGGGCTCTCCAGCCGAGCTGACGACGCACGCGCTCGATGGCGCCCAGCAGGGCGTGGACCGCGCCGACGGTGACGGCCGGATTGGTGTCGTCGCCGACGATGGGCAGCGGCACGGTGGTCACGTCGTCGGCCTTGAACTGGGTACGCTGGTTCAGCGACTGCCGCGCCAGCGCGACGCCGGGCAGGATCAGGCCGCCCAGGTGCTGGCCCTCAGCGGTCACGGCGTCGATGGTGCAGGCGGTTCCGGCGTCGACGATGATGGCGTCACGGCCGGTGGCCGCCGCGGCCAACACGACCATCCAGCGATCCACGCCCAGCCGCCTCGGATCGGCATAAGCACAACGCACGCCCAGACTGAGCGAACGGCTGCGCGCGAATACGGGCTCCGGCCAGCCACGGCGCTCGCACCAGGCGATCACCGCCGCGTCGACGGCCTGTCCGGCCACACTGCTGACCCAGATCGCCGCCGGCGCCACGCCGGGCGCAAGCTGATCCAGCACCGAGCCAACCGCATCCTCTCCGCAGTCGGCGCTGCGAGGTTCCAGCAACTCGCCGCCGAGCCAGCAGGCCGACTTGCAGCGGGTATTGCCCAGATCCAGAAGCCACTTCATGACCGACGCACGCTCACTTCACCGGATGCCAGTGTTTCCATGCCGCCACCGAACTCGCATTGAAGTTGACCTTGCAGGTTCACGCCACGCGCGATCCCGTGACGATGCCCCCCACCCTGCTCGACACCGATAGCCTCGCCGTCCAGCGCATCCAGCGCCTGGAAGCGCGGCAGAAACGGCGCGAAACCTTCGGCCTGGAAGCGGCGCAGATCGGCGTCGAGCCGGGTCATCAACCGGGCGGCAAGCTCGGTGCGCGACGGTGCATCGCCGAGTTGCAGCAGGCTGGTCCATGGCTGCCCCAGATCGGCATCACCGCGCATGCGGACATTGCAGCCGATGCCGATGATCGTCCGCACCGGGCCGGCCAGCTCGCCGCTGGCCTCGATGAGAATGCCGGCCAGCTTGGCGCCGTCGACGAGCAGATCGTTGGGCCACTTGATGCGCACGCCCGGATGGCCGATCGCGGCGACCAGCGATACCGCGGCCACGAGGCTTAGCGGCCCGAGCTGGGAGGACGCGCAATCGAAGCGCCAGTCAACGGACGCGTAGAGATTGAGCCCTGGCGGCGAAAACCACTGCCGGCCGCGGCGCCCGCGCCCCTGCGTCTGCTGTTCGGCGAGCACCAGCCTCGGCCCGGAGAAGTCCTGCTGCGCCAGCCAGGCATTGGTGCCGGGCGTGCTGTCCAGCACGGTAACCGCCCAGCCGGCCGGCGCCTGGTGTCGCAGCGCCTCGGCATCCAGACGGTCCCAGCCACCTTCGAGGCGATAACCACGCCCGGTCTCGGCCTCGATCGGCCAGCCGGCATCGCGCAGCTTGCTCACACGCTTGTGGATGGCCGCGCGACTGATCCGGCCCGACTCGGCCAGCGATTCGCCGGAGTGCCACGCGCCGTCGGCAAGCCGGATGAGGATGCTGTCGCTCAGTGTCCGCCACCCAGCAGGCGCCGCCAGACCATCACGCGTTCGAAGCGGCTCTCGTTGCCCTGCGCCATGCGGACAATGTTCGAACGATGCGTCCAGACCACGAGACCAAACATCGCGATCGCGAACAGGCCCAGCGGCGACAGCAGACCGGCCGCCGACACGCAGGCGACATAAAACAGGATGATCAGCGCGGCGACCAGCGTGGACAGCCCTGCGTAGCCGGTTAGCGTGAGGACCAGCACGAAGCTCAGCAATGCCCAGGGCACAGCGGGTGTCACGGTGACCAGACAGACACCCAGCAGGGTGGCCGCGCCCTTGCCGCCGGCGAAGCCGAAGAACACCGGCGCGATATGTCCCACGGTCACCGCCACACCGCAGGCGAGTGCGATCCAGTGCGCCGGCATCACCACGGATTCCGTCACCGGCCAGGGCAGCAGCGGAATCACCGTCACCGCGACCACGCCCTTGAGCCCATCGATCAGCAGCACCGAGATGCCGAAGACCTTGCCGTGGGTGCGCAGTGCATTGGTCGCGCCGGCGTTGCCGCTGCCGCTGCTGCGCAGATCGCTCATGCCGGTCAGCCGACCAAGCACCAGCCCGCCCATGACCGAGCCAAGCAGGTAGGCCAGGATCACCTTGACGGCGAGTTCGATCATCCGTTCCGACTGGCGAACGCGGCCGTTTCACCAAGCCAGGCCAGCAGCCGGTCGGCACGGTCGGCATCCGGGTCGGTGGCGATGCGCAGCGTCCAGGTGTTGTCGGTCGG
>NZ_CAXFCL010000328.1:0-6744 GCF_964000955.1 uncultured Abyssibacter sp. | reverse complement strand
TGCCCGAAGTATCGCTGGTGGCGGTGCTGGACGCGGACAAGGAAGGCTTTCTGCGTTCCGAACGCTCGCTGATCCAGACCATCGGCCGCGCCGCGCGCAACCTGCACGGCAAGGCGATTCTGTATGCCGACAGCGTCACCGATTCCATGCGCCGGGCGCTGGAGGAGACCGACCGTCGCCGGGCCAAGCAGATCGCCCACAACGAGGAACACGGCATCACGCCGCAGGGCATCCGCAAGGCCGTCGCCGATGTCATGCGTGCCGGGTATGAAAGCGTGTCCGGTGATGCGGCCCTGCAGAAGGTCGCGGAAAAACGCGCCGGTTACGAGGCGAAGGATCCGGCTGCGCTTGCGAAGCGGATCAAGCAGGTGGAGAAGGCGATGTACGAGGCCGCCGCGAATCTCGAATTCGAGACCGCGGCCAAGAAGCGCGACGAGCTGAACAAGCTCAGGGAAGCACTGACGGGGGCGGAGGTCGCCTAACCGGCTCCAAGCTGTTCCAGCGTGTCGAAAGTGTCCCGTAGCGCATCGGGAATGTCAGCGGCGAATGTCTCGTCGATCGGAAAGCGCGGCATGCCGTGCTTGATCGCGATCCACAGCACCTCGGCTTGCTGGCGGTCCTTGCCCTTCTTGCGAGGATTTCGTGCGGGTTTGTCGGCAAGCCAGCGCTTGTGCAGCGCGAAATATCGGGGGTCAGGTACCGCGAGTCGGCACACGATTCCCCGCTGGCTGGTCACCACCTGGGTGACGGGCGAGCCGAGCACCAGCCAGTCCTGTTCGGGCAATGGAATGGGCCGAATCGATTCCTGCTTCGGGTACGTCGCGGCCAGGGATTGAGGTAGCAGAAATTCGACCTCGTACGCCATCCGGTTGCGGGCCTGGAACGGCCGTTCGGTGTTGACGGTGTAGGTGCTGTCGACCGCTTTCAGCGTGTCGAGCAACGGTGCGGTGGTGGCGATCGCCAGCGCCTCGCTGCCGGCCCAGGTGAGGTCGCAGTCTTCCGTGGCATCCAGGCCGGTGGCGAAGCGGTCCAGCGCTTCCAGCTCGTATGCGCCCATTGCGTTGGTGCCGACCACCAGTACGGCGGGGCCCAGCAATTCCCGCCGGTCGCATTCGACCAGCACCCGCGCGGCGGCGTCGTGGATGCGGGGCAGCCGCAGGGCTCGATATTGCGCCGCCAGTTCCGGAAACCGGCTCTTGACGGCCTTGGCCCGCGCCTTCGCGGCTTCACGCTCGGGCATTTGCCGTGCGGCCACCGCTTCGGTCTCGGCGTTCCTGGGGCCGATGTAGGTCGCGTTACCCTTGCGGTCGATCACCCGGTACAGGTGGTCGCTGCCGTCAACGGTCTTCCATGTGAGCCGTCCGCCGTGGCGATGGAGTACGCGCTCCGCGGCAATCCACTCGTCATAGGCGACGTTGAGGTTGTCGAGCAGCCGGAGTTGTTCGTTTGAGAGTGGCACTATCCTTCACTTCGTAAATAATCGAAATGCAGGATAGTTCGTCGCGGAGGCGCCTTCAATGGCGGTTCCACGACAACGGGCGTGGCGGTTCGTGGTCGGACAGTGTTGGTGCCCCTGGCGCGCATGCCACTCGTGTTCCCGTCCGGATCATCGCCTTCAGGCGGCCTGCTGCTCGCTGGCGGCCAGCCGCGACAACAGTGGATCGATACGCTGGATGACGGACCGTTTGGCGCTGGTCTTGCGGTAGAACAGCCCCACCGAGCGGGTCGGAGCGGGCGCAGCCAGCTCCCGGTAGATGATCCCGTCGTCATCACGCACGGCCACGCGGGGCATCAGCGTAATGCCGGTGCCAGCCCGCACCATCTGTCGCAGGGTCTCCAGGCCGGTCGCGCGGACGTCCTGGTCCACCCGCATGCCGTGCTGCTGGCACACATCCAGCGCCTGATCTCGCAGGCAATGGCCTTCCTCCAGCAGCAGTAGCGGATAGTGAGCGAGCCGGTGGACATCGATGACGGGCTCCTCCGCCAGCGGATGGCCCGTGGGCATGGCGACCAGGAACGGTTCCTCGAACAGCTGGCGGCAGACCAGTGAGTCATCGTGGACCGGCATGGCGAGCAGGGCGGCATCGATATCTCCGCTGCGCAGCATGGCGACGAGGTGATCGGTCTTCTCCTCGACCAGTACCAGCCGCAGGTTTGGCAGATCCGTCTTGATCAGCGACACCAGTTTCGAGAACACGTAGGTCGCCAGCGTCGGAAACGCACCGATGCGAAACCGGCCCGACAACGGGTCCTGCGCGCTCATCGCGATCTCGCGAATCTGGTCAGTCTCGCGAAGGATGCGCGCCGCCGAGCGGATGATCGATTCGCCGACCTCGGTGGGCATGACCCGCCGGTTGGTCCGCTCGAAGAGCGCCACGCCCAGCCATTCCTCCAGCTTCTTGATCTGGCCGCTCAGCGTTGACTGGCTGACATGGCAGGCCTGCGCCGCTCGGCTGAAGCTGCGGTGCTCGGCCACGGCCAGCACGTACTGCAAATCCCGCGTGTTCATGTGCGTTTTTCCGGTATCGGCGATGCCGATGGTTTCCATGGGGAAAACCTGTTGTACATCGATTTTACCGATAACTAAAGTTCCATCGTCGGGTTTTGACGATCTTGGATCAGCCCGGAGTTCGATCTATGAATGATTCTTAGGAGGCGGGAATGATGTCAGTAGCACCAAAAACCACGGCGCTGGCGGGCGTGGCCCTGGCGGTCGCCACGGCGGGAATGCAATCAACGGCGTACGCAGGCAGTGTGGAGGCGACGTCCAACCAGTTCTGGTGGCCCGAAACGCTCAACCTGACGCCGCTGCGTCAGCAGGCGCCGGCGTCCAATCCGTACGGCGACGATTTTGATTACGCGGAGGCGTTCGCCAGCCTGGACCTGGACGCCGTGAAGGCGGATCTCAAGGCCGTGATGACCACCTCGCAGGACTGGTGGCCGGCCGATTTCGGCCACTACGGTCCATTTTTCATCCGCATGGCCTGGCATAGCGCCGGCACCTACCGCACGGCGGATGGCCGCGGCGGCGCTGGCGGCGGGCAGCAGCGTTTCGAACCGCTGAACAGCTGGCCGGACAACGCCAACCTGGACAAGGCGCGGCGTCTGCTGTGGCCGGTCAAGCAGACCTATGGTCGCAGCATCTCCTGGGCGGATCTCATGGTGCTCGCGGGAACGGTCGCGATGGAATCCATGGGCTTCGAGACCTTCGGTTTCGCCGGTGGTCGCGAGGATGACTGGGAAGCCGATCTGGTCTACTGGGGGCCAGAGCAGAAGATGCTGGCATCGGACCGATTCCACGGCGACGGCAAGATCGAGGACCCGCTGGCGGCGACGCAGATGGGCCTGATCTACGTGAATCCCGAGGGGCCGAAGGGCAAGCCCGATCCGGTCGCGGCGGGCAAGGTGATTCGCGAAGCCTTTGGCCGCATGGCGATGAACGATGAGGAGACCGTCGCGCTGATTGCCGGTGGTCACACCTTCGGCAAGGCCCACGGTGCGACCAAGGGTGACTGTGTCGGTGTCGAACCGGCCGCCGCCGATATCGAGAAGCAGGGCTTCGGCTGGGAGAGCAGCTGCGGCTCCGGCAAGGGGGCGGATACCTTCACCAGCGGTCTGGAAGGCGCCTGGACGGCCACGCCGGCCCAGTGGACCACGCAGTACCTGGATAACCTGTTCAACTTTGAATGGGAGCAGACCACCAGCCCGGCCGGCCACATCCAGTGGGTACCCAAGAACGCCGATCAGCTGAAGTTCGTGCCCGATGCGCATGATGCCTCCAAGCGTCACGCGCCGATCATGTTCACCACCGATCTGGCGCTGTAGTTCGATCCGGCCTACCGCAAGATCGCGATGCGGTTCCGGGAAAAGCCTCAGGACTTCGAACTCGCGTTTGCCAAGGCCTGGTTCAAGCTGACTCACCGTGACATGGGCCCACGTGCCCGCTATGTCGGCAACGCCGTACCCGCCGAAGTCCTGCTGTGGCAGGACCCCGTGCCGCCGGTGGATCATCCGCTGATCGACGACAAGGACATCGCCAAGCTCAAGGCGGAAATCCTCGACACCGGTCTGACCATCCCCGAGCTCGTGCGCACCGCCTGGGCGTCCGCGGCCAGCTACCGCGGCACCGACATGCGTGGTGGCGCCAACGGCGCCCGTATTCGCCTGGCGCCGCAGAAGGATTGGGCGGTCAACAATCCCGAGGAACTGGCCAAGGTGCTGGCGACGCTGGAGAAGGTCCAGAAGGACTTCAACGGCGGCTTCTTCCGCAAGAAGCAGGTGTCCATGGCCGATCTGATCGTGCTGGGCGGTGCCGCGGCCATCGAGCAGGCGGCGAAGAACGCCGGCTACGAGGTGACCGTGCCGTTCACGCCGGGTCGAACCGACGCCACGCAGGCGCAGACCGATGTCGAGGCCTTCGCGGTGCTGGAGCCGAAAGCCGATGGCTTCCGCAACTACTACAGCACCGACAGCCGTCTGTCGCCGCCGGAAATGCTGGTGGATCGCGCCAGCATGCTGACCCTGACCGTGCCGGAAATGACGGTGCTGGTCGGCGGCATGCGCTCGCTGAACGCCAACGCGGATGGTGCCGGGCACGGCGTGTTCACGGCCAAGCCGGGGACGCTGAACAACGATTACTTCGTCAACCTGCTGAGCATGTCGACGAAGTGGACGCGATCGGCGAACACTCCCGGCCTGTACGAGGGGCGGGACCGCGCGTCCGGTGAACTGAAGTGGACGGCCACCATGGTGGATCTGATGTTCGGATCCAATGCCGAACTGCGCGCGGTGGCGGAAGCCTACGCCTCCAGTGATGGGGGCGAGCTGTTTGTCCGCGACTTCATTGATGCGTGGACCAAGGTGATGACGCTGGATCGCTTTGACATGGAAGCGGCGTGACACGCCAGGTTCCTGTCGGGGTCGCAGCCGTGCGCTGAACGTCGGCCAGCGACCAGCAAGTGATGGCAGGGCGGGGTCGTGCATTCGTGCACGACCCCGTTTCTGTTTTCCGTGATCGGCTCCGGCCGAAACTTCGCGCATCGCGGGCTCGCCGCGATTCCGGCGAATGTGCTAAACCCATGGCCTCAAGTCATGGTCATGGCGACGGGTCCTGTCCGGTCTGCCGAGGGGAACGAGGGTGAAACAGTCCGGCTGGATGGCGGTGCTCACATGGGCGTGTCTGATCTTTGCGGCGACGCCGGCAACGGCGCAGAGCGATCTGGTTCCGCGCACGCGGATGGCGCCCGCACCGTTCACCGCGGAGCAGGTGCGTGAAGCCTGTCCGGAGGGAAGGCGGCTGGTCGTCAGGATCGCCGGGCCCGCCGGCACCTACCGGATCCAGACCACCGAGTTCACCAAGGTGAGCGAGAGCACCGCCTGGTTCACGGTCACGAACCTGGACGAGAGAGGGCGGCGAACCGCCGCGATCAGGCGGTATCGGTCGAGCTGGGGTGAGTTTCTTCGCTACGACGAGTTTCCCGCGGAACGGACGCGCACGTACACAAAAACCGTCAGGACGGCGCTGGGGCGGTATCGGATGAAGGTCTATGAAGTCACGGACCCGACGCCCCGGGCACTGGTGAAGGTCTACTACTTCGCCGAGTCGCTCCCGGGTCCGCCGCTGCGGGTCACCGTGCGTGAAGATGGCGGTGAGGAGTTTGTGTTGATGGAAATGATCGAGCGCAGCCAGGGACGTCCTGATTGATCCACGCCGCAACTTGACGGTGCCAATCAATCCGGGGCTCCCAGGCCTGTCCGAGTGTCCGGATGACCTGGTAAAAGTGTCCGGACAGGTGTCCGCGGACACTTTTCTCCGAACAAGAAAATATAAATAATTCAATAAAAACAACAAATTATAGATTTCAAAAAGTTGGTACACGGGTTGCGCTAAAGAATCACGAGACTTCCTTGTGAGCTTTCCGATGCGTAAACAGAATGTGTTCCTGATCGCCGGCCTGATGAGTGTGGCCATTCCCTGCCTGGCCGCCATGCAGTCCTCCCTGCTCGGTGGGTCGGTCACGGAGAGGCCCGCTGGCACGGACCAGCCGATTGATGTTGACGCCGAACTGCGGCAGCTGGCCACGGCGGATCGCTACTCGTCCGAGCTGAACGAGTCGCTGCAGGCCCGGCTGGATCGCAAGATTGCCGACCAGAGTCGGAATCTGCTGAGTGGCCTGACCACCTCCGTGGAGACCGTAAGCCTGCGCCGCGATGCCCGTCAGTTCGCCGCGGGTGACGGTGCCGTTCATTGGGATTCCGAGGAACCCTGCGACGAAGAGACCGCCGCGTCGGTCGATGCGCCGACTCAACCGGACGCCACGGACACGCTTGAGCAGAGCTGCTCCGATGACGGCTGCCTCTATCTGTAATGGCCGTGACGGGAGACGATCGGATGTTCCGTGACACCAGCGGGCAGGACCGGGTGCTGGAAACCGGTTCGACGTGGACACGCTGGCGCTGGCCGCTGATCGGCGGCGGAGCCGTCATCGCGCTGCTGGTCTGGCTGTTGCCGGGATATGTTCGGCTGTGGTCGGCGGAGCAGTCGGTGAGCCTGTCGCGCGTGTCCATCGCCGTTGTCGAACGCGCCCGCTTCGAACGTGACATCGCGGCGGATGGCCGCGTGATCGCCGCCGTCAGTCCCAGCCTTTACGCGGCGGCATCGGGCACGGTGCATTTTGATGTGAAGGCGGGCCACCAGGTCGAGGCCGGGCAGGCGGTGGGGACGCTGGAAAGCCCCGAGCTGCA
>NZ_CAXFCL010000327.1:0-9832 GCF_964000955.1 uncultured Abyssibacter sp. | reverse complement strand
CAGGCGGTGGCGCGCTGGATTGCCCCCGAAACGCCAGTCGACGCCACACTGTGCTTCCAGCTGAGCGTCACCGACAGCCTGGCTCGGTCGTCCGCCACACTGGCCATGGTCGTGGTCAATGCGGCGGATCTGCCGCCAGAGGTCATCGACACCGCAAGATTCGCGGTGGCCCAGGGTGATGAACTCACCGTGACGAATGCCGATCTGTTCGCATTCGTCGACGAACCCAACGGCGACCCGCTGACCCGAGGCGATTTCATCGGCGCGCCGGAAGGTGGCCGCTTCGAAGCAGACGACCAGGGCTTCCGCTACCGGCCGTTCACGGGCGAGCAGGCGCTCACCGATCGTAGCGTTCGCGAACTGGCCCGGGTCGGGGCGACACGGGCGGCCTACATCCGTACCGCAACCGACCAGCCCGCGGACCTGGTGATCTACGACGCAGCGACCGAGGCGACGGAGGTTTTCGCGACGCCTGATATTGGCGAAGTCGTCGCGGCTCAGACGCAGCCGGTGCTGTACTTCAACACGGGCCTCACGCAGGAGTTGTTCGTCTACACCGCGGGGCTGGGTGTTCGACCGGTGGCGACAACCGCGCCGTTCTCGCTGGGCGTGGACAGCCGGATCGAAGAGTCCACCGGTGATCTCTACTTCTGCGACGGATCGGTCTGGGTCAGCGTGGATGCACAGACCGCGGCCGTCACGCGGTCGTCCACCGCCTGTCTGGGCTTTTCGACGACGCAGTTGCAGGCACAGCGCGACGGTGCGCTTTGCACGGCGGACGATGCCGACCTGGTCTGCGCCGACGGCGCCGGTGGCATGCGGCTGGTGAACCGCTTCCCGAACCGCATTGCCGCGCTGTTCGCGCTGAATGATGAACTGCTGGTCGCGGTGGACGACTTCAGCACGCTCAACGGTTATCGCTGGTGGCGGGTCGACGGTCAGGATGCGGTGTCCATGGCCGGTGAGCTGCGTGATTCCTTCATCCCGCCGCTGGGCATCGTCACCGAGCAGGACGGTCTTGTTCTCGCGGTGCAGGTCGACGGCCTGGTGCAGATGCGCCGCTGGCTCGGCGGCACCAGCCCCATCGAGAACGTGTCGGAGGCGGACTACCAGGAGTTCGACCGCTTCGATCTCGGCAGTCTGGCGACGACGGGACGCCGGGTGTTCTGGAATACGCCGCTGTCGCAGACCCGCGAGGCGTTGCTGATGGTCGACCTAGACGACTACGCGCCGGGCACGGGCGGCGGTGATCCGCAGCTTGCCGACCTGGTGGTGCTCAACGAGAAGACCACCGAGTTCGCCGGGCGGCCATTCCCGATCCGCGTCACGACCTATCGGGGCGTGACCAGCGTCGAACTGCCGCTGGAGACCAGTGACGACGGTGTCGACTGTCGCCTGATCGTGGTGGATGCCACCGGCGATCACGTCGAGCGGCTGAGCGAACTGCGCTGCGATCCGCCGGTGGTGCCACTGACGCTGGATGGGTCGGAAACCCTGGTCTACGTGAAACAGGGCGATGGACCGGACTTCCTGCGCCGGGTGTTCCGCACCGATGGGGAACCCTTCGCGGGCACGACGCCATTTGCCGTCCAGATCGCCGACCCGGGTGGTGCCAGTGTGGACCTGCCGATCGAAATCGAGGTGACCGAACCATGATGTCTTCGGGTGATGCACGACAGCGTTCCGCGGCCGCGCTACTGCTGGCCTTGCTGCTGGGCGCCTGTTCCGGCGGTGGGTCGGAAACCGATGCCGCGGTGTCGGAGCCGCCGCCAGCCGGCGACGGCAGCGGGTTGGCGGGCGAGGGCGGAGACACCACGGGCGTGATTCCGCTGGGTGAGCCTGGCTCGCCTTACTTCTACACCGATGGCGTCGCGGTGCTGCCGCCGGAGCGCTCCGGTTCCGCGGAGCGACCCGATCCGGACCGGGACGGCGATGGCCTGCCGAACGCCATCGACCGGGCACCGGATATACCCGCGGCGATCGCCGATGACGAGGCTCGGCTGGTGCTGGTTCACGCCGGTAGCCGGATCGAAGGCCGGTTGGTCGATCGAGCGCTGCATGCCGACGCGACCATCGTGTTCGAGATCGGCGGTGATGCGCTGGCCGACGAGCATCCGCACGCCATTCTGTTCGGCGGCGATGCCTCGAGGACGGCGGAACTGGTCGAGATCGGGGGCGGACGGTACGAATTGCTGGATACGGCATCCGACCATCCGGTGGAGGCCGTGGCGGTGGCGACATCGACCTGGCAAACGCGGCCGATGGCCATCGAATACCGGGTTCCCGGTGCGCCGTGGATCGCGGGGGCGGTGACGGCGCGTCGCGGTCAGACCGCACGTGTTGTCGGTCTGCATCTCGCGGATCGCGAACTGTGGCTTGGTGACACGTTGTTGCCGATGGTGGCCGGCGCCGAGACCTGGGTCGATGTGAGCATCCCGATGGATGCCGACAGCGGCCTGCTGGAGCTGCGGACCGATGAGAGCCAGCAGCAGGTCCCGGTGCGCGTTGAGCGACAGGTGCAGGTCGTCGCCTCGCCCTTGTGGGCGGAGCGCTTTCAAACGCTGGTGCACTTCAACAGCGATGATGATCTGGCCTACCTGAGCGGCGATCGACCTGTCTCGTTGTGGGTTGATACGAGTGTCCCGGACACGGTGCGTTTCCAGGTGCTCGATGCGGCGGCTGACAAGGCGCTGGTCGGTCGCGAGGTCACCGTCTGGCCAGATCAGGACAAGGTGGTGCTGGAGGCGGAATCGGCGGCGCTGTCACTGGCCTGGCAAAGCCGGCGGGCCTGGGCACTGCCGCAACGGGACTGGCAGGCCTTTCGCTCGGATGTGCTGGCCGCGCTCAATGCTGATGAGGCCGTGCTCGGCGCCATCGAGGACGCCGTGATTTCCGGTGCGAGCGCCGACAGCCTGGCGGCGTTGGCCGGGTTACGGACACTGGCGCAGGATGCGCTGCGGGCGCCGGCGCAAGCGAAGATGGTGGCGACCCCGGGCATCTCCCAGGGCGAGGCGCTGGGGCAGCGGGTGAACTATGTGGCGCCGAACGGCAGCCTGGGGCCGAACAGCCACTACGCGCTGTTCAGCGTTGGTAGCGTGCTGGACCTCTGCGCCGGCCTGGGTGGCCGACCCAAGTCGTTCCGGCCATCCGATCTGTGCATGGTCAGCAGCAGCGAGCTGGCGTCCAGCGTTGCGGTGCGCCGCAACGGTGAACTGCTGAGAAATCACATCGCGGTGTCTCGCGGCATCTTCGGCGCCGACATCGTCGGCGGCACCGGGGGCTTCTTCAACCTGGAATTCGGCTCCGATCAGGGGTTCATCGCTTTCAAGCGGCCGTTCGCCTATCTGGAAGCATCGGATACCAACAAGACGCCGCTCTGCGGCATCGAGCCCTGTCAGGTGGAGATCATCACCGGCGGCTTCGGCGTGGGGTTGCCCACACCGGCGATGACTCCGGCTGAAAAGCGCGTGTTTGAATTGCTGCGCAACCGGGCATTGGTTGATCTGATCGTGTTGCCGGTGCTGAGCACGCTATCCGGTGAGCTGGTCGACAGCCAGAGCCTGCAATGCGTCTCCAACAAGGCGTTCGAACTCTTCGGCGGTTCGCAGTCGTTGGCCGAGTTTTATCAAAAGGCCAGCGGCGCAAAGAAGCCGGATGGCAGCACGGACCACGCAGCGCTCGCCAAGGAGATCCGGACCTATTTCACGGGGCTGCTGACCCAGCTGTTGAAGTTCCGCACGCTGGGTGACTGTTACCAGACCAAGCCTCAGGAGGTGATCGAGGACCTGCTGGACCGGGCGGCGGATGAAGCCAGTCAGCGGCTGCTGGCGGTGATCCAGATTGCGGTGGAAACCACCATCACGGCGGTGCAGTTCGCGACCACGCCGCGCAAGATCGTGTTCAAGGCCGAACCGGTGATGCGGATCGATGCCGTGCGTGGACGTTACGACGCGACAGCGGCCGATGCGTCGAACAGCATCGAGATCGAGGGCTCGGCGATCGCCGAGGATCAGTCCCCGGCCACCGAGTTCTATCCCAAGCTGCGGCTGGAAGGTCGTTCGGGTCCGAACAGTTTCGTCGCCGTGGATACGCCGCTGGATCAATCAAACTACACCGGTGGCGTGCCGGCGGAGAATCGCTTTCTGCGCCTGTCCGGGGCGCCGCTGCGAACGATCATCGAATCCGACGGCATGTTCGTCCCCGGCACGCTGGACGTGAGCCTCATCTACACGCTGGACAATCCGGAGAACTTTGACTCGGCCGAGGTGGAGATCAAGGCCGGGCAGTACGAGATTCTGGGTGCGCCGCGTGTCGACGGCTTTGCCGAGGGCAGCTCGCCGACATCCGGTGGCAGCCGGGTGTTTCTGGTGGGCTATCGGCTGAACGGGCTGGATCTCAGCGGTGCCTCGGTGGAACTGGCATCCAGCGCGCAGGGAGAAATCGTTCGCGATCTGGAACTGATCCGCTACGACGAGCCGGACGTGCCCGAGACTCGGCAGTACGAGATCAGCTTTGGGGTTCCGCAACTGCCGTCCGGACGCAATGCCACGGAGTTCGACGCGACGCTGGTGCTCGCATCGGGGCGCATCGCGCTGGGCAAGCTGCTGGTCGTCCGGCCGCAGGTGTTTGGCTCGGCGACGGTCAGTGACTCCGGCGCCTGCCAGGACGACCAGGCCGAGGTTCGGCTGGTGACCGCGAATGGGGGATACGTGACCCTGGATACCGCCAGTGCGCCGGAGGTCATGGCGCCCGTATCCGGGCCGGATGACGTCGCCGCATCGCTGCTGTGGAACAACAGTCAGCTCGCCGCGAACAACCGGGTGGCCGGCGTGGAAGTGACCTGCACCGACGTCGGCGACGACTGCCGCGATGACGGCGGCGAGGAGGCGACCGGTGTCTGCACGCTGGGCATCGTGTTCGACGACGACACCAGCGTGCCGGGCAGTCAGACGCGATTCTTCAGTCTCAAGAAGAACGACCGGCGCGTGTTCCCCTGATGCGGCTACCGGGCTTCGGCCGGCACTGAGCCCACAGATCACGCCGTTGGCGCGTGGTTGGACCGATGCGGGCATCTTCCCGACAGGTGTCGACAAGATCGTGGGCGATCTGTCTGAAATGTCCTACACGGTTCCCCGAAGCAGGCCATGGTCGGCCGTTTTTCCCACTCGCTAGACTCTTGTCGTAGTAGTCGTCTACGTTGGCAAGGGAAGGGCGCGATTGGACCACGCGGGCGTTTTTGACTGGCAAAGCCGGGTTCGCGGTGGCGTTCCGCCAAGTGCTTTTCACCCCTCCCGTTGTTCCCGACGTGCCGGAACACACAGCGACAGCCTCGCCGGCGGGCATGACGCGGTCAGGCCATCGCCATCCGATGGAACGGATGGGGCCTTGCTCGTCTCTTGCGCAGAAAAATCAGGTTCGGAAGCTCATGACGGTTGAACGCTCAGACATAGAAGCAGCGATTTTCGAGGTGGTCGAGGAACTGCTCGAATCCATCGATGCGGAATTCGAGGATGACGTCACCTCGGACGTGATGCTGATTGCCGATGCCGGGTTTTCCTCCATCGACTTCGTCCAGATGACGGTCATGATCGAGGAAAGCCTGAACCGGAAGATCGGCTTTCAGGACATGCTCATGAAGGACGGGCAGTACGTGGATGACCTGAGCGTGGGTCAGGTCGTGGACTTCACCGTCGACCGGCTGAACTCGCCCGCGGCCGCGGGCAACGGCGCCGCGGAGCCCACGGCCGCCGCTCCCACCGCCATGGCGGCGGGTGGCCGGACGGTCACCGCGCAGGACGTCGAGCAGTTCGTGAAGCTGATCAAGCCGCGCAAGATCGCCTCCGCGGGAGGTCATGCGCTGAAGAACAGGCGCGCGGTGTTCATTCTTTCGCCGCCGCGATCCGGTTCCACGCTGTTGCGCGTGATGGTGGCGGGCAACCCGGCGCTGTTCGCGCCTCCGGAGCTGCACCTGCTGTCGTACGCGACGATGGACGAGCGGCGTGCCGATCTCAGTTCCGACCACAGTGAGCAGTTGCTGGATGGAACCGTTCGCGCGCTGATGCAGACGCGCGACTGGACCGGTGACCAGGCACGTCAGTTCATCGCCGAATGCGAAGCCAACGGTATGGGTACCCGCGAATTCTTCGGCATTCTGCAGGAGAATCTGGGTGATCGGCTGCTGGTGGACAAGACACCGACCTACGCCTTCAGCCTCGATATCCTGCGTCAGGCCGAGGAGTACTTCGAGGACCCGCTGTACATCCATCTCACCCGTCATCCCTGCGGCATGATCCGCTCCTACGAGGAGTCGAACCTGACCCGGATGATGCCGCTGATGATGAAGAACGCCGACTTCTCGATGGCGGCGGTCGCCGAGATGATCTGGCTGGTCAGCAACCGCAATATCCTGGAGTTCTCGCAGTCGGTGCCGTCCGAACGCTGGTTCCCGGTGTCGTACGAGAACATCGTCAACGATCCGGAATCCAACATGCGGCGGCTGTGCGAGTTTCTCGGCGTGCCGTATGCCGAGGACATGATCAACCCGTACAGCGACAGGAAGGCGCGCATGACCGATGGCGTGGACAACGCGTCAAAGATGAGCGGCGACCTGAAATTCCATCTGCATAGCCAGATCGACCCCGCCGCCGCCACGCGCTGGCGTCAGTTCTGCTCCGAGGACATGCTCGGCCAGGAGACGCTGGAGCTGGTCTCGACGCTGGATGCCGGCGCCGCGAGCATTCGGGTCTAGCGGGCTGCTCAGACAGGTCTCGCGCCGGACCGGTTGAGGCTCCCGCCCACTGGGTTGAAAGGCGCACGGTCTTGCGCGGCCATTACTGGCCGCAGTCATTGGACGCCGCTACGAGGCGGGTCGTAACCCGCTGGAATTCTTCGTGTAGTCAGCGAGCGCTGTAGCCGCCGTCCACCATCAGCAGGTCGCCAGTGGTGAAGCTGGCCTCGGGCGAGCACAACCAGCGCACCGCCTGGGCAACTTCCTCGCCGGTACCGGGGCGACCGATCGGATGCAGCTTGATGAAGGCTTCCGCCTTCGCGCCGCCGGCCTGCACGGTCTTGGCCCCGAGGCCGGCGTCGATCAGGCCGGGGCAGACCGCGTTGCAGCGGACACCCTGGCCGGAGTAGGCGACCGCGACGGATTTCGTCAGTCCGGCGATTCCGTGCTTGGTCGCGGTGTAGGCCGCGTTCGCGCCGCCGTTGACGCCGAGAATCGAGCAGTTGTTGACGATGGCGCCGCCGCCGGCCTCGACCATCAGCGCGACTTCCTGCTTCAGGCAGTTGTAGGTGCCGTTGAGGTTGATGCTGACGCAGGCGTCCCAGACGCTGTCATCGGTCTCCAGCAGCGGGGTGCCGCCGCCGCCGACGCCGGCGTTGTTGAATGCGCAGTCCAGTCGCCCGAAGCGTTCGCGGATGTTGTCGAACAGGGCCTCGACCGAATCACGATCGGCAACGTCGGCCGGTAGTGCGATGGCGCGCTCCGGGTCGTCGGCGGCCTCGCAAAGCGCCTGTGCGACCGCGGAGGCCGCGTCGGCGTTGATGTCGCTGACGACCACGGTGTCACCGGCTCGTGCGAACTGCGCGGCGGTGATGGCGCCGATGCCGCCGCCGGCTCCGGTGATCAGAACGATTCGGCTCAAGGTATCGGCCTCGGTGATTCAGCGATCCAGTGATTCGAAGAACGCCCAGATCTGCTGGGTCGCATTGAAGGTGCCGGGGTTCGGGCCCAGCTTGCGCGGCAGGAAGGTCTTGCCGCCCGGCCACTGATGCCCCGTTCCGGTCACCGAGCAGGCCTCGACCAAGCGATCGGAGCCACAGGCGGTGTAGCGCGTGCAGTCGGCGCCAGCCAGCTTCCCGGGTTCGGTCTCGCCCGCCTGGCAATCGTTGCGCTGGAGCAGCGACTCGGTCATCTCCTTCAGCGATGCCCGGTAGGTTCCGTCGTACTCGCCACCCAGCAGGGGAATCCGCGGATCGTCGGCGCCGCGGATCAGCAGCGCCGGCACGGGCGAGGGCTTCTCGCAGCGTTCCATCATCAGCGGGCCGGCCACCGGGGCGATGCCGTCGAACACGTCGCCACGCTCGCAGGCGATGCGGTGGAGCAGCATGGCGCCGTTGGAGAAACCGGTGCCGTAGGTCTTGCCCTTCGCGATGCAGGCCGCGCCTTCCAGCGTGGAGGCGAGTTCGGCGATGAAGCCGACATCATCGTAGTTGTTTCGCTGCGGCCGGCCGCAGCAGGAACCGGCATTCCAGGCCCGCCAGATGCCGTCCGGCAGGGCCAGCGCGAAGCCCTCCGACTTCGCCAGCTCGACGAAGCCGGTCTGATTGCCGAAGTTCTCGCCGGTGCCCCAGCCGCCATGCAGGCCGATGACCAGAGGGACCGGCTTGTCCGCGCTGGCACCGGGCGGGACGTAGAGCAGGTAGTCGCGATCCTGGTCCGCGTGTTCCATCGAGAGCGAGCGCATGCCCGACTCGCAAAGGTCGGCGTCGGCCGCCTCGGCAGTGGAGCGGGCGCCGAAACAGGCGGTGAGGAAGGCGATCGCGGCGATCAGGCAGAGGCGTTGAATCATGGAAACGGCGAAGCGGCAACGTGAATGTGCGAGGCCGGTGATGATGCCTCATCCGTGTGACTGGCCAGGCCGAGAAAAGGTTTCAGGGACTTCAGGACCACACGTGGCGACCGGGCGGGGAAGAAATGACCGGCGTTGGGCACCAGGACGTACTCCGCCCGGGGCAGCAACTCGCGCAGTCGCTCGCCGCTTTTTTGCACGCGGGAGTATTCGCCGTACATCAGCAGCACCGGCATGGGCAGGGTCGCGATCTGCTCCGGGCTGGCGCCCGAGGTCGACAGGAACTCCTCCTTGGCCGTGGTCTCGCGCAGCAGCTTGAGCCAGTGCTTGGCATCCCGGCCATTGCCGCGCCGGTCGGCGAAGGGCACGAAATCGTTCTGCACCTCCGTCTGGATGCCGGCCAGCCGCCGTTCGGCGACGGCCTCCAGGAACTTCAGTCCGATCTGATCCTCGGCCTCCCAGTCGATGTCCGTGGCTTCGGCGACCAGTTCCTGTTCGAACGGCGTCAGGTGAGCGCAGTCCGACAGTTTCAGCGTCGGTTGCAGCCGGTTGATCTTGGCATCCAGCAGCGCCAGATGGCTGACCCGATCCGGGTACTTGACCGCGAATTCCAGCGCCACCGCACCGCCGAAGCTGTGCGCGACGATCGGCGCCTTGTCGATACCGAGATGATCGAGCAGGGCGGCAAGGTCTTCGGCCTGGCTGGACGAGCTGTAGCCGGTCTCCGGCATGGCGCTGTAGCCGTGCCCGCGCAGGTCATAAAGCGTTAGCCGGAAATGGTCGCGCAGCAGCGGCGCGAGGCCGGTGAACCAGAACGCGCGGTTCGCCGCCAGGCCGTGGACCATGATCAGATCCGGGCCTTCGCCGAACTGCTGGTAGGCGATGCGGGTTCCGTTGGTTTCAAGGCTGGCCAAGGTGGCTCTCCGGTTGTTAAGGAAGCTCTGGTCTATGCACACCGGCAAGACGGCACCGGTTTTCTCGCAAGACAAGGCGGAGCGAGTGCTGCTTGGTCATTCCAAGCGAGCGAGCGACACGAATGCGTATGGAACGTATTCGGACGGTCGAAGACCGGCCCGAAGGGCGAAGCGCAGGGACGCGCTTCGCAACGCAGGATTGCGGGAAAACCGGCCCGTTCCATTCGGATTGCGCCTGAAAACAGGCCAGGCAAGGCGCGAGGAGCGAGGTTTGGTCATTCCAAATGAACGACGAGCAACGCCGCATGGCCTGTTTTCAGGCGGCAACTTGGCGGCGTGAAT
>NZ_CAXFCL010000326.1:0-7444 GCF_964000955.1 uncultured Abyssibacter sp. | reverse complement strand
GGCATCGAGCAGCGCCTGGGCGATGGCGCCGCGCACCTTCCCCTTGTCGCCGTTCGGTCGGAACGGGCTGTCCTCGGTCTGCGGCTCCGCGGTTTGCGGGTACATGTAAGTGTTGTCGAAGTACACCAGCCTGGCGCCGTGTGTGGCGCAGGCGTCGATAACGTTGCGCATCAGGATGGGCCACTGCTCCACCCAGAGCCGGGTGTCCATCGGCAGCCCGGCGGTCAGGTAGACGATCTGGGAGCCTTCGACGGCGCGCAGCGTCTGCTCGGCGTCGAGCAGATCGGCACTGAGCAGTTCATCGGTGTCGTTGACCCGCTTGGGGTTGCGGCTCACCAGCCGGATGTCGCTGGTGAAATCGCGCTTCAGCTGCACGGCGAGTTCGCGGCCGATCTGCCCGCTGGCGCCCAGAATGGTTTGCATGGCTTTGCTCCGATCGTTTTGCTCGGGACGATGATACGAAGGCTAGAATCACCCGGGGGTTCAGATAACAACGACTGAGAGGGGACACCATGGCGATTGACCTGGAGAACGTGTCGCAATCCTGGGTTCGGCGCGAGCTGGAGTTTCATGACCAGTTGGCGCGCGGCAAGCGTGGAAAGGCCACGCGGCGGGTTCAGGAGTGGTTGGCGCTGGCGGGTTTTCACACCGCGGTCGACGGTGATTTCGGGCCGGCAACCCAGAGCGCGATCCGTCAGTTTCAGGCCAAACGCAAGTTGGCGGTCACCGGCATGGTTGACGAAACCACCTGGGAAACGCTGGTCACGCCATTGCTGAAGGCGCTCAAGCCGATCGGAGTGGGCAGCAAGGATTTGCCAGCCATGGTCGCGGGCTACGCCAAACAGCACCTGGCCCAGCACCCTCGCGAGATCGGCGGCCAGAATCGGGGACCCTGGGTCCGCGTGTACACCGGCGGAAACGAAGGTGACAACTGGCCTTGGTGTGCCGGCTTCGTCAGTTTCGTGATCCAGCAGGCGGCCGGAACCCTCGGCATCAAGCCGCCCATCAAGGGCAGCGTGAGTTGCGACATTCTCGCGGCCCAGGCCAAGGAGGCCGGGTTGTTCGTCCGGGAACAGGACAGAGGCGATGTCGTATTGCCGGAGGGCAGTGTCTTCCTCAATCGCCGCACCAGTACCGACTGGACACACACGGGCTTTGTCACCCGCTTTGGCGCCGAGAGCTTCGACACCATCGAAGGCAACACCAACGACGAGGGCTCGCGCGAAGGCTATGAGGTCTGCGCACGTGCCCGTGGCTACGGCAAGCGCGACTTCATCAGCCTGGCCGGCTGGCGAACCACGACCAAAGCGGGCGCTTCCGGTAGCGGCGCCGAAGTCACCATCTCGGTGCCGACGACACCGGCGTCCGTGATCGTGGACGTCAAGCTCACGCGTTCGGACGGCGGCGAAGCACCGATTGATGTGCCATTGACCAACGGCACGGGCACGGCGCTGATCCGACCCGACCTGCGCTATATCCTGTCGGTGCGCCTCACCCATGGCCCTGCGGCCGGCTTCAAGTACACGCTCGATGTCAGCGGTGACGCCCAGCACGAGGTGGTCTGCGAGGATGGCGAGCTGCCGCAGCAGTTCGAGTCCAGCGACGGCTCCGACCTGTTGACCACCGGCATCGAGGCCGTCTCGAAATGATCGGCCGGACGCTGCTGACGGCAATGCTGATCTGGCCGTTCGCCCTCATGGCGGATACGGATACGGCGCTTCCCAACCCGGACGACATGTCGGACATCGCCAACGGCGTTGCGACACTGGTCAGAACCTTCGGCGCCGACGTGTCAGGCGACTCGGTCATCAGCGCGTCGTTCAACGGACTGCACCTCGACCTTGGCGAGGCCGGTGGACGCCTGCGCTTCAATCTCGACGGCACGACCATCGGCCTGGGAACGGATCGCAACCGTCTGGACCTGGAAGCGTCGGGCCCGATCGAGTACGGGTCCGCCATCGACACCGGTGACGACACGACCGGCGGCGATGTCTTCTCCGATGCCTATCAGCTCAGCCTGCGCTACACGCGAATCATCTGGAACGTGGGCCAGCAGGCGGAGGTGAACACGCTGCCTGATCGCAACTGCCAGCACTTCAAGAAGGTGACGGGCGCCAGTGGTTTCTGCAACGACCAGTTCTTCGAGAAGGAGTACGACTACACCCCGGATGGCTACGCCGGCAGCCAGGAGGCCGCCGATCGCAACCGGGAGCTGATCCGCCAGGAGTATCTGCGCGCCCAGGCGATCTTTCTGAATGCCAGCTCGGTCAACAAGCAGTGCATCAGTGCCGTGCGGGTCGTTGACACCGACATCGACGTCGAGTGGCAGCAGTTCCTGCCGCCCTACGTCGCCAGCCAGCTGCGTGACTGCGTGCGCAGCTCATCGCTGAAGACGTTTCGCCTCGCCGCCAATGTGGGAGCGCAGACCATCGATCCCAGCGTCACGGCCGACAGCATGGCCGTAACGGGTGAGCGTCAGGAAACGCCGTTCTCGGTCGTCGCGGCCTTCGGGATGCAGCTCGGCGATGTCAGCTCGATCAGCATCGGCGCGGCCTGGGAACGTGGTTACAGCGAGGGGGAGCTACGCCAGCAGTGCACCGACACGGGCAACAATCTGCTGTGTCAGGACGTGCGATTCGACGCCGGCGTGGAGAGCGAGAATGCCGTTGCCATGCTCGACATTCGCCGCCGCATCGGCACCGACCTCGCGATCAAGCTGGTCACCAGTCACGCGATCAGCGACTCGATCACGCGAGTATCACTCCCGCTGTACCTGAGCCGCAGTGAAGCCAATGGTGGTCTGGACGGAGGGATTGCCATGGAATGGGACTCCGAGACCGAAGAGGCTCGATTCCGCTTTTTCGTCGGCCAGACATTCTCCATCGCCGGCCAGTGAATCAGCCCTTTTTCACCGGAGCCCCCCGCCCCATGTACTCGGCCAGGTTCTTGTGCAGGTTGACCGTGCTGCGTTCCATGTACGGGTTGGGTTGCGTGCCGCGGAATCCGGCGGATTGCATGCCCAGTTGCACGGCGGCCATGTTGGAGAAATCCTGCCCCAGCACGTAGGACCAGGCCTCCTCGGTGGCCGGTGAATATTCCCACTCGGTGACCGGCTCCTCGCCTTCCGGGTAGTGCTGGTATACCGCCGCTTCGAAGATGCACTTGTTGGGGTCGTAGCCGTAGGGCCGCGCGCTGTAGCAAAGCATGTTGTTGACGGCGTGGCCGATCTGGAAATTCGGGAAGATCTGCCAGGCGGTGCCGCTCTTGCCGACATGCGCCGGATCGACCTCGGCCCAGTGCACGCCTCGGGCGGCATCACGTTCCTTCGCCGATTTGAGCCAGTGCTGGAGTACCTGTGGCCCGGGCGTGCCTTCCGGCAGTTCATCGACCAGTCGCCTGGCGGCATCCACCAGCGTTTCGGTGGTGTTGGTATTCGCCTTTTCCCAAGTGTAGACCTGCATTTCAGCCGTCGCCACGCGCGGGTCGGTACCGGAGGCGATGCGCAGCTTCGCCTTCTGGTTTTCGTCCATGCCCTTGGGCGCCTCATAGCCGATGTTGCTGTGCCGGCCCTGCGCCTTGGCCCAACCGCGAAACTCGCCGTACTTGTTGAACTCCGGGTGGGTTGTCTGCACGTGGTAGGTCTCGTTGAACGCTTCCAGCGCCACCTTCCAGTTGCAGTCGAAGATGCCCCATTTACGCCAGCGATAGCGCATGCGATGCAGCTCGAAGGGTTCGAGCATGGATGCCGCGGGTTCCAGATAATCCCGCAGCGGCTCGCAGTCCGGGTCCATGTTGATGAAGACCCAGCCACTCCAGGTGTCGACATTGACCTCGCTCAGCCGCGTGTTGTCGGCGTTGAGCGTGCCGTTCCAGTCTTCGCAGTGCGGGATATGCGTGTTTTCGCCATCTAGGTTGAAGCGCCAGCCGTGAAAGCCGCAGACGAACTGCTGCCGGCGGCCACAAGCGTTGCGGGTGCCCTTGGGCGTATCGACCAGACGTCGACCGCGATGCGGGCAGACATTGTGGAAGGCCTTGAGCTTGTCGGCGGCCGTGCGCACGACCACGATCGAGTCGTCCAGCACCTCATAGCTCAGAAACTGCCCGACCTCGGGAATCTCCTCGATGCGCCCGACCCGCAGCCACACCTTGCGCCACAAACGGTCGCGCTCGGCGCGGGCGTAGTCTTCGGATACGTAGGCTTCCGGCCCGATGGTGACCGCCTCCGACAGCGGTTCGGATGCCATGGTCTCCTGCATGTCCTCGGCCTTTTTCATGACGTTCTCCTCTCCTGCGCGTCACGCTGTCTGCTTGTCCTGGCCATCCAGCTCCAGGGACGAACCCTATTTGTCCGGACTTATAAATCCATCTCCTTCAGAACGGACACCTGACACCGGACGGCGAATTCCAGGCCGTCCGGCTCGCCCGCCCACTGCGACGAAACGGTCCCGCTACGATAACCTTATTCCCATAAAATCTCACGGTTCGAATGGTTTCGATGCGAATGCAGGTTCGTCTGGACCCGAGTCGAGCGTGCTCCGACATGAAAGGTCGAATGCGTTTCAGAGCCCACAGGAATATGAATTGTCCGGACATTTATGGAATGACTCTTCGCGCGGTCACGCCGCCGAACGCTCCGGTCTCGCTGCGGCCATCCGGGCGGTGACACGACCCGACCACAGCACGTCGTCAAGCCGCCAGATCACGACCGCGGCCCGGGTCGCCGCTTGTTGGATGCGACGCCGCCGACCACAATCCTGATAAACAGGTTCGCAGGGTCGCGCCCCACTGACGCCGGGATCGGGCGCCGACGTTCAGACCCGGTGAAGACAAGAACAAGGATGCCGATGGAGCAGCGCCGCTCGAATTCACCACAGTCCGTCACACGGGTGATCCGGATACTCGAAGCCCTTTGCGCAGCAAGCGAACCGCTGAGCCTGGCTCAGTTGAGCCGGACGCTGGACGCGCCGAAGAGCAGCGTCGCGGCCCTGCTGCGCGGGCTTGCGGAAGCTCATTTCGTGATTGTTTCGGACGGGGTCTACCGGCTGGGCCCGGCGGCCTTCGGCCTGGGCAGCGCGCTGGTGGAATCCCGGCGGCGGTTCCAGACCTCGGATCTCATCCGGGATGGCATGCGACGCCTGGCCGCCCGATCCGGCGAGACGGTGCTGTTCGCGGTGCGCGACCAGGACGGCCAGGGCATCACCTATGTCGACGTGATCGAGAGCACCGACACGGTCCGCTTCGCGGTATCGGTTGGCGACCGTCGCCCGCTGTACTGCACCTCGGGAGGCCGCGTGTTGCTCGCGGCGCTGCCGGAGGACGAGCTGCACGAGTATCTGCACACGCTCAATCCCGGACGGCTGACCGACGACACCGTGATCGACAAGGGCAAGCTGGCCGCCATCGTGGAGCAGGCACGCGCCACCGGCGTTGCGCAAACGGTCAATCAGGCCGCCAGCGGAGCGGCGGGCACGGCCGCCGCGATCCGCGACGCGACCGGCGCGGCCATCGGCGCGCTGATCGTCGCCGCGCCCTCCTCACGGCTGCACGACGCCCTGCCCGACATGGTTCGCGAGGAAGCCGAGAGGATCTCGGACAGCCTCGGGTACAGACAGTAGTCCGGACCCGGTCGACTCAGGCCGCCGGGCCGACCGGCGCGTTGGTCGCCCGCAGCCGCGCCAGTTCCTCGAGCACGTCGTCGGTATCCGCACCCAGCTCCGGCGCGGCACCGGCCACGCCGCCGGGCGATCGCGAAAACCAGGTCGGCACGCCCGGATAGCGCACCGGCCCATGCGGTGAATCCACCGTCTCGAAGAATTCCGCGGCGTTCAGGTGCTCGTTGTGCAGCAGCTCCTCGGGCGTGCGCAGCGGCGCGGCCGGAATGCCCAGTTCACGCAGCAGGTCCAGCCATTGCCCGGTCGTGCGTTGCAGGAACACGTCGGCCAGCAATCCGTAGATCTTGTCGATGCACTTGGCGCGCAGCTCCAGCGTCGCATAAGCCGGATCATCGGCCCACGTGGGCTGCACCGCATCGACGAACAGTCGCCAGTGCTTGTCGTTGTAGATCAGCGCCGACACGTAGCCGTCGCTGGTCCGGTAGGGCTTGCGATTCGGCGCGACGGCGCGCGGGTAATGTGCCGGCCCGGTCGGCGGCGTGAACAGGGCGCCGTTGGCGTGCTCGACCAGCATGAACGCCGCCATGGTCTCGAACATGCCGACCTCCACTTCCTGCCCCTCGCCGGTGCGCTCGCGGTGGAACAGGGCCATGGTGGTCGCGTAAAGCGCGGTCAGGCCCGCGATCTTGTCCGCCATGATCGTGCCCACGTAGCTTGCCTCGCCGGTGAGCATCTGCTGCACCGCCGGCAGCCCGCATTCGGCCTGGATGGTGTCGTCGTAGGCCGGCTGGTCGCGATCCGGACCGCGGCGGCCATAGCCGTAGCAGTTGGTGTAGACGATGCCGGGATTGATCGCGGCGACCTCGTCGTAGCTGAGCCCGAGCCGGGCGATGGCCTTGGCCCGCATGGAATGCACGAACACGTCGGCATGCCGGATCAGTTCGCGAACCGCCGCCCGCCCCTCGTCGCTGCGCAGGTCCAGTACCACGCTGCGCTTGCCCCGGTTCACGTTGGCGAAGATGCCGCTCATGCCCGGTGCCGGCCCGCAGGAAATGTAGCGGACGCCGTCTCCCTCGGGCGGTTCGATCTTGATCACCTCGGCGCCCATGTCCGCCAGGATCTGCGTGCAGTACGGCCCCATGACCATGGCGGTCAGATCAACCACCCGAATCCCGGCCAGCGGCCCCTTGCCCTTCGAGGGCTTGCCCATCGCGTCATCCTCGCGCTCTCGTTCTGCGGGGGATTCTTTCACCGCGAGCGTACATATTCCAGTCCGTTGCGTTAATATCGGCACATCGATGCCGCCAACAATGACTCCGATTCCCGCAGACGCGCACGGCCAACCATGGATTTCGCACTTTCCGACGACCAACAGAACATCCGGGACGCGATCCTGAAACTCTGCTCCGGGTTCTCCGCCGACTACTGGCTGGAGCGCGACCGGTCCGGCGAGTTTCCGCAGGAGTTCTTCAACGCGCTGGTCGAAGGCGGCTGGCTGGGCATCGCGATGCCGACGGAGTACGGCGGCTCGGGGCTGGGCATTACCGAGGCGGCGGTGATGATGCAGGCCATCGCCGAGTCCGGCGCCGGGATGACCGGGGCCTCCAGCGTGCATATCCCCGTGTTCAGCGTGCAGCCGGTGGTGCTGTTCGGCACCGAGGAACAGAAGTCACGCATCCTGCCCCGCGTGGTCACCGGCGAGGACCGCGTGTGCTTCGGCGTCACCGAGCCCAACGCCGGACTCAACACCACCGAGATCAAGACCCGCGCCGAGCGCCGCGACGGCGGCTACCTGATCAACGGCGAGAAGATCTGGATTTCCACCGCGCAGG
>NZ_CAXFCL010000325.1:0-12468 GCF_964000955.1 uncultured Abyssibacter sp. | reverse complement strand
TGCCGAGACGACGCAGCCGCGCAACCTGCTTGCGCCACTCCCCGTTCGTCGTCACCGGCCAACCGGACGAGTACGTGCCCGGTTCCTTGATGGATCGGCTTACAAGCGTCATGCCAGTAATGATCACCTTGTCGGTGATCTCGATATGTCCGGCCACGCCAACGGCGCCACCGAGCATGCAGTAGGCACCGATCGACGTGCTGCCGGCAATCCCGACCTTGGCCGCAATGGCGGTATGCGCACCGATGGTGACGTTATGAGCAATCTGGACCTGATTGTCGATCTTCACACCATCGCCGATCACCGTGTCCTCCACGGCGCCGCGGTCGATGGTGGTGTTCGCACCAATCTCGACATCGTTGCCGATCACCACGGAGCCAAGCTGTGGCACCTCGATCCAGCGCCCGGAATCCATCGCCAGGCCAAACCCGCGTGACCCGATCACCGCGCCGGGATGCACGGTGCAACGCTCGCCCAGCGTGACACCCTGCTCCAGCGTCGCGTTCGCGCCGATACTCGTGTCATCGCCGATAACGCAGCCCGAACCGATGACCGCGTTGGGACCAATCCGCGCGCCAGAACCGATCCGTGCACCTGCACCGATGCTGGCGCCGGCGGCAACAGCCACGTCGTCGGCCAGGACGGCCGAGGCGTCAATGGCCGCGCCGGGGGCGGCACCCGCCGTCACGCCACCGTCCGGCACGAACTCGGCCGCGACCCGGGCATAGGCCAGATAGGGATCGGCGGCAATCAACGCCGGAATCGCGAGGCCCTGTGCATCCGCTTCGGCGACGATGACCGCGGCGGCCCGGGTCTCGTCCAGATAACGGCGGTATTGCGGATTCGCCAGAAAGCTGATCGCGCCGCCTCGCCCGTTGGCCAGGGTGCAGACACCGTCGATTTCCACGCTGCCGTCACCGACCAGACGCAGTTCATGGCGTCGCGCCAGTTCGTCCAGGCGAATCCCCATCGGCTCCGTTATCCGCTTGCTGCCTAGTTGGCAGCTTCCAGACGGGCGAGCACCTTGGCGGTGACATCAACCGCTTCGCTGGCAAAGACCGGATCCTGCAACACGAGATCGTAGCTGCCTTCCTTGGCCACCGCCTCGATGACCTCGGAAATCTGGTTCATCAGCGTCTGGGCCAGCTCCTTTTCCCGCGCCGCGACATCCTCGCGGAACTTGCGCTCGGCGTAGTTGAAATCGATACGGCGCGTATTGAGGTCCTTTTCCGTGCGAGCCCGCTCGGCGGCGCTCATCACGTCGGCATTGCGCTTGAATTCCTGGAGATCCTCGGACAGCGACTTGCCATCCTGCTCCAGTTCCTTCGCGCGCCGCTCGAAATCGGCCTTCATCTGCGCTTCCATCTTCTTGTACTGCGGTGATTCCTTGATCAACCGCTGCGACTGGATGGTGGCGATACGGATCTCCGCCATGGCATTCCCGGTCCAGGCAACACCTGCGATCAGGAGTCCGACAATCATCAACGTCTGTTTCATAACACTAGGGGTTTGGTTCGAGTTGGGTTAGAAGCCGGTTCCGAATGTCAGCTGGAACCGGTCGGTTTCGTCCTCGGGCTCGGGACCGATCGGAATCGCGTAACTCAGATCGAGCACGCCGAGGAACGGTGTGAACCAGGTATAGGCAACACCATACGAACTGCGCAGCTCGCTGGTCTCGAAGTCATTGACCTCGTTGAACACATTACCGACATCATAGAACACGGACAGGCGCGTGCTCTTGTTGTCGGTCTCCAGCGGCGTCGGAATGATCAGCTCGTTCTGCGCATAGATCCGGAACTTGCCGCCAAACGGGTTGTTGAAACGGTTGCTCGGGGTGTCCCGCGGGCCCAGCGTACCATCCCTATAGCCACGCACCGAGCGCGATCCGCCCGCGAACAGGCGCTCGTAGGGCGGGATCAGTTCCGTGTCGCCGTAGCCGTCAGCCCAGCCGACCGAAGCGTTGATCTCGCCGAACAGGCCTTTGTAGATGGGCACGTACTGCTGGAAGTTGTAGAACGCCTTGAACACCTGCAGATCGCTGCCGGGAATCGTCAGGTCCATGGTCAGTCGATGCAGGGCACCGCGCGTGGCGAAGATCGTCCTGTTCCGCGTGTCGCGGATGATGCCGGTACGCAGTTCGAAGTTGTAGAACTTGGTGCCCTCGGCGATCACGAACTCCAGCACCTCATTCGAGGTGATATTCTGGTTCGCGAACGTCTCGATGGTCACCGCTTCCAGTCCGCCACCCAGCCGAATCGATGTGTATTCGGACAGCGGGAAGCCATAGGTCAGCGACGCGGTCGCCGTATTCGTGTCAAAGCCGGAGCTGAAGCGCACGACCTGCTCGGACTCGCGATACCGCAGATCAACTGTGCGGCTGATCCCTTCCGGCGTGGCATACGGGTTCGTCCAGCTACCCGAGATCGAGCGCGAGAATTCGTTCGATTCCACCGACGCGCTGACCCGATTTCCGGTACCCAGGAAATTGGAATGCGTGACGCTGCCGGTGAGCAGGAAACCCTGTGATCCGGAGAAGCCCACCCCGAGCTGAACGGAGCCCGGCGGCCGCTCGACGATCTCGAAGTTCACGTCGACGAGATCTTCGGTGCCGGGCACCGGCTGCGTGTCGACCGTGGCGTCCTCGACGAAGGCCAGACGGGCCAGACGCACGCGGGAGCGCTCCACCGCGGCGCGCGAGAACACGGCACCTTCGAACTGGCGCATCTCGCGACGCAGCGTTTCGTCCTGGGTCTTCAGATTGCCGGAGAAGTTGATCCGCCGCACATAGACGCGCGATCCCGGCTCGACGTACATCGTCACCTTGACGGTCCGCTCGTCCTCGTCAATTTCCGGCAGTGGCCGGACATCGGCGAAGGCATAGCCGAAGTTCGACAGCGCATCACTGATGCGTTCGGCACCTTCGGTGGCTTCCTTGCGGGAGAAGGTATCGCCCGCTTCCAGCAAGACCAGGCGACGGAGCAGGTCCTCGTTGAGGATCAGCTCACCAGCCAGTTCCAGCGACGACACCGTATAGGTTTCACCCTCGGACACGTTGATCGACACATAGATATCCCGCTTGTCAGGCGTCAGCGCGACCTGCACGGAATCAACGTTGAACGTCAGATAGCCACGGTCCAGGTAGTACGACGACAGCGACTCGAGGTCGCCCAGCAACTGCTGCTTGGAGTAGCGGTCGGAACGCTGGAAGAACTTGTAGACCTTGCTCGGCTCGAGCTTGAAGACATCAAGCAATTCCTCGTCGGAAAACGCTTCGTTGCCGACGATGTTGATCTGTTCGATCTTGGCGACGCGGCCCTCCGTCACCTCGACGAAGATGCTGACGCGATTGTCGGAAATCTCCTTGACCTCGGTCTCGACCTTCACGTCGTAGTAGCCATTGGCGTAGTACTGACGCGTCAGCTCCTGCTGCACCTGATCGAGGATCACGCGGCGAAACAGCTCGCCCTCCTTCAGGCCGGCCGACTCCATCGCCTCGTCGACCTCCTCGCCCTTGATCTTCTTGTTGCCCTCGATCTCGAACGAGGCGATGGCCGGGCGCTCCTCGACCCTGACCAGCAGCGTGTCGCCCTCGCGCCCGAGCGCGACGCTTTCAAACAGGCCGGTCTGGTACAGGGCGCGGATCGACTGCTGACCGGTTCGCGCATTGAGTTCATCACCGGCCGTGACCGGCAGATAGGTCAGAATCGTGCCGAGTTCCAGGCGTTGCAGCCCGACGGCCTGGATGTCGTCGATGACAAAGCTGTCGTAGGCAGAGGCCGTTGCGGACAGAAGGCATGCAACAAACGCCCCCAGGATCCGTGATGTCACGGTTCGCATGATGTTTCGTACTCGGATTTATCCAATGAGCCGACTGATATCGTTATAAAAGGCCAGGCTCATCAACATGAAAAGAAGCAGCAGCCCGATCTGTTGGCCGGCCGCCTGAACGGATTCGGAAATCGGGGAGCCCTTCACCAGTTCGATCAGATAATACAGCAGATGCCCCCCATCCAGCACGGGCACGGGCAGCAGATTCAGCACACCCAGACTCACGGACACGATGGCCATGAAGCTGAGAAAGGTCACGATGCCCGCCTGGGCCGAATACCCGGCGTACTCGGCAATGTGCAGCGGCCCAGACACGTTCTTCACCGACACGTCACCGGTGATCATGCGGCCGATCATCCGCAGCGTCAGCCACGACATCCTCCAAGTCTGCGACATCGCCTCACTGACCGCCGCCAGGGGACCGTAGCGCACCTGGACCCGTCGCTCGGCGTAGAACCCTTCCGGAATCAGCGGCCCGGCACCCAGATAGCCATAGGCGCCGGAATCATCGTCCTGGCGCTCCAACCTGACGACACGCGAGATCGATTCACCGTCGCGATCCACCACGACCTCCACCGCCGCGCCAGGATGGTCACGCACCCAGTCACGCATCTGCGTCCAGGTGTCGAAGCGTTGCCCGTCAATGGAGACGACGCGATCCCCGCCTTGCAGGCCGGCGCGTGCCGCTGGCTGATCGGCGACCACGCTACCCAGCACCGGCTCCACGTCGAAACTGGGCGTGGTCATGCCGAGCCGCTCGAACAGGCGCTGCGGGTCAGCGGTCGCACCGGTCAGGTCCAGCACATGTGTCTGCGTGGTCCCATCGGCAGCCCGCACGTCCAGGGGAACGGTGTCCCCGCTTAGCGCGGCCTCGATGAGCCGGGGACGCAATTCATCCCAGCTCTGGATGCGATGACCATCGAGCCGGGTCACGATCATGCCCTGCTCCAGCCCCGCCTGACTGGCCAGGGTGCCATCCGGCACCGGACCGAGTTCGGGCCGCAGTGCGGCGGAACCGACGATGAACACCAGCCAGTAGGCGGCGATGGCGAGCAGAAAATTGGCGCCGGGGCCGGCCGCCACGATGCAGATCCGTTTCCAGACCGGCTGCACGTTGAACGCCATGGCGCGTTCAGACTCGGCGACCGCACCCTCGCGCTCATCGAGCATCTTCACGTAACCGCCCAGCGGGATGCTGGAGATCGCGTATTCCACGCCACTTCGAGGTGACACCCGCGTCCAGATCGGACGACCGAAACCGATGGAATAGCGCAGCACCTTCACCCCGAGGCGCCGCGCGACCCAGAAGTGGCCGAATTCATGAAACGCCACCAACACCCCCAGCGCGACGATGAAGGCCGCCGCCGAGAGCACCACATTGGCAAATGGTAGATCAAGCATGCCGTCTTCGCCCCTCCCGGTTGCCGATAAATTCCCCCGCGAAACGTCGAATTTCGCCGTCCATCGCGAGGATGGCGTCGATGCTGTCGGGCGATGCCTCCGAACCCGCCCGTGACAGGCTGGCATCGATCACCTCGGGAATCTCCGTGAACCGCACCGCACCCCGCAGAAACGCATCCACGGCCACTTCGTTGGCCGCATTCAACACCAGCGGCGCCGCCCCGCCGGCGACCAGGGCCTCACCGGCCAGACGCAGACAGGGAAAACGCTCCAGATCGGGATCACGGAACTCCAGCGGACCCGCCGCGACCAGATCCAGCGATCGGACGCCGCCATCGAGCCGCTCCGGCCAAGCCATGCCGTAAACGATGGGCGTGCGCATGTCCGGCTCGCCAAGCTGCGCCAGCACCGAGCCGTCGGCCATGCGCACCATCGAGTGCACGACGCTTTGCGGATGCACGATCACCCGGATTCGACCTGCCGGCAACCCGAACAGCCAGGCGGCCTCGATCACCTCGAGTCCCTTGTTCATCATCGTCGCCGAATCGACGCTGATCTTGCGCCCCATCACCCAATTGGGGTGGGCACAGGCGGCATCGGGCGACATGTCGGTCAGTTGATCCAGCGGCGTGTCGAGAAACGGGCCGCCTGAGGCCGTGAGCAGAATCTCCTCGACCCCGGTGGGCGCAAGGCCGCAACGGAAACCGCCCGGCAGACACTGAAAGATGGCGTTGTGCTCACTGTCGATCGGCAGCAGCTCGGCGCCGCCCGCCTCAATCGCGTCCATGAGCAGCGCGCCGGACATCACCAGCGACTCCTTGTTCGCCAGCAGTACCCGCTTGCCCTGTCGCGCCGCGGCGAGGGTCGGCAACAAACCGGCCGCGCCGACAATCGCTGCCATGACCTGCTCGGCGGACGGATGCTCGGCAACAGCCAGCAGCCCGGCCTCGCCCGGCACCACCTCGGTCGGGATCGAGTGCTCACGCAACAGGGTCGACAGCCGAGCCGCGGCGTCGGCATCCACCATGGCGACGAGGTCCGGCCGATGACGCTGGCAGATCGCCAGCATGCCATCCACGTCACCGCGGGCCGACGCCGCGACACAGCGGAAGCGGTCCGGATGCCGTTCGATCACATCCAGCGTGCTGGCGCCGATACTGCCGGTCGCCCCGAGAATCGAAATGCCGACGCTCACGCGCCCAGCCAGCGAAGCCCGAGCGCCAGCACCGGCGCGGCCGCGAACAGACTGTCCAGCCGGTCGAGAATGCCACCGTGACCGGGCAGCAGATGGCCGGTGTCCTTCACCTGCGCCTGCCGCTTGAACATGCTCACGGTCAGGTCACCGACCACGGAAAACGCAACGGTGATCAGACAGACAATGACAAACCCCGGGATACCCAGACGCCCGGGTTCAAAGACGAAGATCGCACCGAGAATCGCGATGAGCCCCGCCGCGGCAAAGCCCCCGAAAAACCCCTCCCAGGTCTTGCCGGGACTGATCTTGGGTGCGAGCTTGCGACGCCCGAACCGGTGCCCGGCGAAGTACGCGCCGGTGTCCGCGGCCCAGACCAGCGCCAGCAGCAGCAGAACATGCAGCGGACCCGAGTTTCCGGGGTGGCTGTGCAGGAGCATGATGCCCAGATAGGCCGGAATGAACACCAGCCAGCCCGTGGTCACCGCCAGCCCGGGCGCGATCCGGCCATTGCGGAAGACCGCGGGATAGGCGCGCAGCCACACCGCAGCCCCAATCCACCAGAGCAATCCGATCACCAGGGTCGCGTCCACGATCGGGCTGGCCTTGTCCTGGCCGAATGCGGCAATCAGCAACGCGGCCGCCACCGGGGTGAACACCACATGCCAGGAGGTATTGGCCAGGGCCGACAGCCGGGTCCATTCCTCCACCGCCAGCAACACGACCAGCGCCAGCACCGCACCGACGGCCCAGGCCGGTCCGAACCAGATCAGCGCCAGCGCGATCGGGCCCAGTACCAGCGCGGTGGCTACCCGCTGCCACAACATCAGGAACTGACCTCGGCGAGCCCACCGAAGCGGCGCTCGCGATCACCAAACCAGTCCAGCGCATCCAGCAGGCAGCGTCCGTCAAAGTCCGGCCACAGCACCGGTGTGAAATAAAGCTCGGTGTAGGCGAGATCCCACAGGAGGAAGTTGCTGACGCGCTGATCGCCGCCGGTGCGGATGAACAGGTCGGGATCGGGCCAGTCCGCCAGATCGCGGTAGCGAGCCAGGCAGTCTTCATCGACGTCGGTCGGGCTCAGTACGCCAGTCGCGATGTCCTGCGCCATTCTTCGCGCGGCCCGCGCCAGATCGTCACGACCGCCATAGCCGACCGCGATGGCCAGGTGCATCCGCGTGTTGCTGGACGTCAGGGTCTCGGCCTGCGCCATCCGCTCGCGCAGTGCAGGGGCCAGGCGCGCGTGATCACCGATGAAGCGCAGGCGCACACCGTTTTCATGCAGCTCGGCCACCTCGCGGTCCAGCGCCTTCATGAACAGTTCCATCAGGAGCTTCACTTCCTGGATGGGGCGTGCCCAGTTCTCGCTGGAGAACGCGAAGACGGTGAGGTATTGCACCCGGGATCGGATGGACTGCTCGACCAGGGCGCGCAACGCGCGAACCCCGGCCCGGTGCCCGGCTGTTCTCGGCTGGCCGCGGCGGCGGGCCCAGCGGCCATTGCCGTCCATGATGACGGCCACATGTTGGGGAATAGACACGATGCTCGACGTCCTGAACCGTCCGAAACGACCCGGCTCTAGACGGCCATCATCTCCTCTTCCTTCGCCGTCAGCTTGGCATCCACCTTGGCCACGTGCTCGTCGGTGATCTTCTGGATGTCCTGCTCGGCGCGACGCAGGTCGTCCTCGGAGATCTCGCCTTCCTTCTGCAACTCCTTGAGATCGGAGTTCGCGTCGCGGCGCACATTGCGTATGGCGACACGGGCGTTCTCCGCCTCGGCGCGCACCACGCGCACCAGGTCGCGGCGACGCTCCTCGGTCAGCGGCGGCAGCACGATGCGGATCACGGTGCCGGCGGTGTTCGGGTTCAGGCCCAGATCCGACTTCAGCAGTGCCTTCTCGATGATGCTGACCATGGGTTTTTCCCAGGGCTGAATCACCAGCGTGCGGGCGTCCTCACTGTTGATGCTCGCGGCCTGGGACAGCGGCACATCGGAGCCGTAGTACTCGACCGAAACATGGTCGAGCAGGCTGGGGTGGGCGCGCCCGGTGCGGATCTTGGTGAACTCCTGCTGCAGCACGTCAATGCTCTTGTCCATGCGCTGCGAGGCGTCTTTGAGAATATCCTGGATCATTGGTTCGTCCCGTCTACCAGAGTGCCGACGCTGGTATCGCCGGTCACGATTTTCATCAGGTCGCCGTCCGCCGTCATGTCATAGACGCGCAGCGGCACCTTGTGGTCACGACAAAGCACGATGGCGGTTTGATCCATCACCTTCAAGCGCTTGTCGAGAACCTCGTCGTAAGTCACGCGATCGTAACGCGTTGCCGAGGGGTCACGCATCGGATCGGCCGAATAAACACCGTCGACCTTGGTCGCCTTGAGCATGAGATCGGCATCGATCTCGATCGCCCGCAGGCTGGCCGCCGAATCGGTGGTGAAGAACGGATTGCCCGTCCCGGCCGCGAACACCACCACCCGCCCCTTTTCCAGATGACGGATCGCGCGGCGGCGGATGTATTCCTCGCAGACCTGATTGATGCGGATCGCCGACATCACACGGACCTTCTTGCCGGCCCGCTCGATGGCATCCTGCAAGGCCAGCGCGTTGATCACCGTGGCCAGCATGCCCATGTGGTCACCGGTAACCCGGTCCATACCGCCACCGGCCAGCCCCTCGCCTCGGAAGATGTTGCCTCCACCGACGACGATGGCGACCTCGACACCGATATCCATGACCTCGCAAACCTGTCGAGCGAGCTGCGCCAGAACCTCCGGCGAGATTCCGAAGTCGGCGTCCCCGAGCAGGGCCTCACCGGAAAATTTGAGCAGGATCCGCTTATGAACAGGTTCGGGCATCGACATCTCCGGTTGAAGAACTCCAGTGTGACGCGATTTTCGGGCATGTGCGCCCCAAATCGCCCCGACAGTCGTCTGTCGGGCAAAAAAAGGCCCCGGAGTCCGGGGCCTCGACGTGCAAGGTTCAGGCCGATGCGCGCGCTTGCGCCATCACCTCTTCCGCGAAGTTCGTTTCTTCCTTCTCGATGCCTTCGCCGACCTCGAAACGGATGAATCCGGTGACCGCCGCGCCCGCCGCCTTGAGCAGCTTCTCGACGGTCTGGTCCGGGTCCTTCACGAAGGGCTGACCGTACAGCGTGATCTCGGCGAGATACTTGTTCAGACGGCCAACAACCATCTTCTCGATGATCTCGGCCGGCTTGCCGCTGTCGGCCGCCTGAGCGACCAGAATGTCCTTCTCGCGCTGACGCACGTCCGCCGGCACATCATCCGCCTTGACGAATTCCGGCTTGCTGGCCGCGATGTGCATGGCCAGATCGCGCGCGAGCGACTCGTCGCCGCCGCTGAGGCCGACCACCACGCCAATGCGCTCACCGTGCAGGTAGTAGCCCAGCGTATCGGCTTCCAGCGTCTCGAAGCGACGGATGTTGATGTTCTCGCCCACCTTGGCCACGAGGGCGCGACGACGCTCGTCGAAGGTTTCTCCACCGACGCTCGCGCCGGTCAGGGCCTCGACGCTGTCGACGCCGCCGGCGGCCACGGCTTTCGCCGCGTCTTCCGCCAGCGCGACCAGGCCGTCATTCTTGGCGACGAAGTCGGTCTCGCAGTTGATCTCGACGATCGCGGCCTTGCCGCCGTCGACATGAACACGCACGAGACCCTCGGCGGCCACGCGGGACGCCTTCTTGTCGGCCTTGGCCTGGCCTTCCTTGCGCATCTTCTCGATGGCGGCCTCGATATCGCCGTCGGTGGCCTGCAAGGCACGCTTGCAATCCATCATCGCGGCGCCGGAACGCTCGCGCAGTTCCTTGACTTGTGCAGCTGTAATAGCCATTTCGACTCCGAAATCTGGTTCGATCAGGACGCGGCGGGCGCGTCTTCGGTCACTTCCACGTACTCGTCGCTCTTCGCGGCGCCGGTCGTCACCACGCCGCGCCCGTCGAGCACCGCGTCGGCGATGGCACTGGTGTAGACGCGGATGGCGCGAATCGCGTCATCATTGCCGGGAATCACGCAGGCCAGACCGTTGGGCGAGTTGTTGGTGTCGACCACGGCCACGACCGGAATACCCAGCTTGCGGGCTTCTTCCACGGCGATCTTCTCGTAGCCAACGTCGATGATGAACAGCGCGTCGGGCAGGCTGTTCATCTCCTGGATGCCGCCGATGGAGCGCTCCAGCTTTTCCATCTCGCGACGCAGCTGCAGGCCTTCCTTCTTGGTCACACGGTTGATGGAACCGTCCTCGACCATCTTCTGCAGCACTTCCAGGCGGCGGATCGACTGCTTGACCGTCTTGAAGTTGGTCAGCATGCCACCCAGCCAGCGCTGGTTGACGTAGGGCATGCCACAGCGCTCGGCGGCGGCCTGAACGTCTTCACGCGCGGCACGCTTGGTGCCAACGAACAGCACCTTGCCGCCATTCGCGGCGAGACGACCGACGTAGCTGCAGGCGTCCTTGAGGAGCGGAAGCGTTTCCTCGAGGTTGATGATGTGAATCTTGTTGCGATGCCCGTAGATGTAAGGTTCCATCTGCGGGTTCCAGTAACGGGTGCGATGCCCGAAGTGAACGCCGGCTTCCAAGAGCTGGCGCATGGTGATATCAGCCATGTCTTTTAAGTCCTGTTTGTACGGGGTTGGGCCTCCACGCTGCCCGCCATGCCGATTCCGCGAACGGAACACCCCGCATGACGTTGATTGGAGCGTGTGAGAAGTTAGGATTCGCCGAAGAAAACTCGCGACCGGAGGCCTCGAATTGCCTTTGCGGCGCGCGATTTATACCATAACGCTCATTCCTAATCCAAGCGCCCACCCGGGCGCTTTTTTGACTCCGGACCCCGAATGCCTGTTTCGATCAAAACCCCCGAAGAGCAAGACGCCATGCGAGTCGCCGGCGCGCTGGCAGCCGATGTGCTGGTGATGATCGAGGAACACGTCAAGCCGGGTGTCACGACCGGCGAGTTGGACGCCATCTGCCACGACTACATCGTCAACCAGCAGAAGGCGGTTCCCGCCCCACTCGGCTATGGCGGTGGTGGTGGGCGCCCGCCGTTTCCGAAGTCGATCTGCACCTCCGTCAATCATGTTGTCTGTCACGGGATTCCGGGCAGCAAGAAGCTCAAGCGCGGCGACGCCCTGAACATCGATGTCACGGTGATCAAGGACGGATTCCACGGCGACACATCAAAGATGTTCTTCGTCGGGGAGCCGAGCGTCCGTGCGCAGCGTCTGGCCGATGTCGCGCACGAATGCATGATCGCCGGCATCCGCCAGGTGCGGCCGGATGCCACGCTGGGCGACATCGGCGCCGTCATCCAGCAGCACGCCGAATCCAGCGGATTCTCGGTCGTGCGCGAATACTGCGGACACGGCATTGGCCGCGTCTTCCATGAGGACCCCCAGGTCCTGCACTATGGTCGCCCCGGCACCGGCATGAAGCTGAAGGCCGGCATGACCTTCACGATCGAGCCGATGATCAACGCCGGTCGCAAGGAAACGCGGTTGCTGCCGGACCAGTGGACCGTGGTCACCAAGGATCATTCGCTGTCCGCGCAATGGGAGCACACCGTGCTGGTCACCGATGACGGTTTCGAGGTTCTGACCCTGCGCAACGGCGAGATGTAATGGACACCGAACTCGCTTCATTCGGAGTCGAGGACGAGCCGGACGTCATCAGCGCACGCAAGCTGGACAAGCGCCTGGCCGAGGCCGGCACCGACGTCACCGCGTTACGCGGCGTTCTGAGCTGGGGCCGCGATCTCGTCTCGACCAATTTCTACGCTGGCGTCTCCGCGCATGCGCTGGTGCGGGCCAATTCCCGCCTGACCGACCAGACACTGGCCCATCTGTGGAATCACACGCTGGGCGACGCCGCCGATACGCTGGCACTGGTCGCGGTCGGTGGATACGGACGCTCCGAGCTGCTGCCGCATTCGGACATCGATTTGCTGGTGCTCTATCCGGAAGCCGGACTGGGCGATGCCGAGCGCCTGCTGGAGCAGTTCCTCACCGCGTTGTGGGATCTGCGTC
>NZ_CAXFCL010000324.1:0-15780 GCF_964000955.1 uncultured Abyssibacter sp. | reverse complement strand
CCGGCTTCATGCCGACCGCCGGAATCCCCCGCTCGGCATAGTCGCGCAGCAGCGCGCAGGTCACCGCGGTCTTGCCGATTTCGGTATCGGTTCCGGTGACGAAGACGCTCAGTGCGCCCGCTGGTTCACGCAACGCGCGCCTCCAGCAGGCTTGTCGCCAGCGCATCGACCAGCCCGTCCACCTGCTCGGTCGTGTGCGCCGCGGTCAGCGTCACCCGCAGCCGGGCGGCGCCCTCCGGCACCGTGGGCGGACGGATCGCGGTGACCAGAAACCCGCGGGCGAGCAGGTCGTCGGAGACGCGCAGCGCGACCGAATCGCGCCCCAGCACGATCGGCTGGATCGCCGTCGGGGAATCGGGCACCGGCAGGCCGGCCGATCGCAGCCGGGCATGCAGATGCGCGATCAGATTCCGGACCTGATCACGCCGCCAGGCTTCCTCCCGCGTGATCGCCAGCGCGGTCAGCGCGGCACGGGCCGTCATCGGTGCGAAGGCCGTGGAATAAATCTGCGAGCGGGCACGGTTTTCCAGGTAGTCGATCACCGCGGCGGGGCCGGCGACGAACGCGCCAGCGGTGCCCAGCGCCTTGCCCAGCGTGCCGACCAGCACCGGCAACTCGTCCTGCGACAACTCGTCCGCGACGCCCCGCCCCCGCGGGCCCAGCACGCCGACACCGTGGGCATCATCGACATACAGCAGCGCATCGGCCCGACGCGCCTCGATCGCCAGTTCGCGCACCGGCGCGATGTCGCCATCCATCGAGAACACCGCATCGGTGACCAGTGCCCTGACCCCTTCGCAGGGCGCGGCCAGCGCATCGCGGGCGGCACCGACATCCACATGCGCATAGATGCGCTTGTCCGCGCCGGACAGCCGCACACCGTCGATCAGCGAGGCGTGGTTCAGCGCATCGCAGGCCACCAGGTCGCCCCGCTGCAAAAGCGCATCGACAATGCCGACGTTGGCGGAAAATCCGGTCGGGAACAGCAGCACGCGGTCGCGCTCCAGCCAGTCGGCCAGCGCCTCTTCCAGTTCGGCATGGGCCGGCGAATACCCGGTGACCAGCGCGGAGGCCGCGGAACCCGGCACATCCAGTCCGCGCAATAGTCGGGAATCCTGCGCCAGGCCCAGGTAGTCGTTGCTGCAGAAATTGACGCAGTCACGCCCGGCGACCCGCGCCAGACCCGGCCCCGCCGGCTCGACGACCCGACGCTGGCGAAACCGGTCGCGCTGGCGCAGAGACTCCAGCGTGGACGCGATCCGGCGGTTCAGGCCGCCTGACACGTCCGGCGGTCCTCGGCAGCCTTGGCGCCTTCCGGCTCGATGCCCAGTCGCTCGAACAGCGCGCGATCGTGCTCGGTCACCGGGTTACCGGTGGTCAGCAGTTCCTCGCCGTAGAAGATGGAATTCGCGCCGGCCAGGAAACAAAGCGCCTGCATGGCGTCGTCCATCGCCTCGCGCCCGGCCGACAGCCGCACGTGGGAGGCTGGCATCAGAATGCGGGCCACCGCGATGGTGCGAACGAATTCGAAAGGATCCACCGGATCGGCATCGGCCATCGGCGTGCCGGGTACGGCGACGAGCTGATTGATCGGTACCGATTCGGGATGCGTGGGCAGATTGGACAGCGTGCGCAGCAGGCCGACACGGTCGGCGCGCGTATCGCCAATCCCCACGATGCCGCCACAGCACACCTTCATTCCCGACTTGCGCACGTTGTCCAGCGTGTTCAGCCGGTCCTCGTATGTCCGCGTGCCGATGATTTCTCCGTAATGTTCCTCGGAGGTATCGAGATTGTGGTTGTAGTAGTCCAGCCCCGCGTCGGCCAGCCGTTCGGCCTGCGATTCGGTCAGCATGCCCAGCGTCATGCAGGTTTCCAGTCCCTGCGCGCGCACGGCGTCGATCATGCCGATCAGCGTGTCGATGTCGCGATCCTTGGGGCTGCGCCAGGCCGCGCCCATGCAGAACCGCGTCGCCCCGGCCTCCTTGGCCGTGCGCGCCGCCTGCTCGACCTGCTGCACCGCCATCAGCGCCTCGGTCTTCAGACCGGTGTCGTAGCGCACGCTTTGCGGACAGTACTTGCAGTCCTCGGGGCAGGCCCCGGTCTTGATCGACAGCAGCGTCGAGAGCTGCACGGTGTTGGCGTCGAAGTGCTCGCGGTGCACGGTTTGCGCCCGGTGCATCAAATCCGCGAACGGCAGGGCGAACAGCGCGTTCACCTCTTCGGCCGTCCAGTCGTGACGAAGCTCGCTCATGCAGAGAATCCTGGCAGGTGGATACCGCTAGGCTCGCGAGGCCGCAACCGCCTGTCAACCAGAAAATGCCGATTCGGTTGACGGAAATCTTCCATCGCTGGCTCGCACCCGGCTGCGCGGGCTGCGGTGGGCCAAGTCCGGTGGGCCTGTACTGCCAGCCCTGCCTGGATGCGTTGCCCACCAACGACCATGCCTGCATCCGCTGTGCTGAACCGCTGCCGCCCTCGGCCCCGAAGCCCGCGCTTTGCGCTCATTGCCTGACCCGCTGGCCGGCCTTCGACGGCGTGTACGCGCCGCTGCTGTACGAGGCCCCGGTGGATGCCTGCGTGCAGGTTCTGAAGTACCGGCACGATCTGGGCGCGGCGCGGCGCCTGGCCACCCTGCTTCATCACACCCTGCCCGAACTGCCAGCGCCGGACCGGGTCATCCCGGTGCCACTGCATGCCAGCCGGCTGCGCGAACGCGGGTTCAATCAGGCCCTGGAAATCGCCCGGCCGCTGTGCCGGTGGAGAGGCTGGCCGCTGGCACCCGCCTGGGTCGAGCGAACCCGGGCCACTCCGTCACAGTTGCACCTGTCGGCCGAGGATCGCCGCCGTAACCTGCGTCAGGCGTTTACCGTTCGAAGGCCGGTGCAAGACGAGGCGATTCTGGTCATCGATGATGTCGTCACCACCGGCGCAACCACGTCGGCGCTGGCCAAGGCGCTCTTCCGGGCCGGCGCGGCCTCCGTGCACGTACTCGCGGCGGCGCGAACACCGTTCGACCACGCACCGGGCCGGTCACGGCCCGGTGCGCCTACCCCGTCTACCAGTCGAAATCGAAGTTGATCCGACCCATCACCGCCTGCATGTCCGGGAAGATCTCGCGGCCGGCGAGCTGCCCCGGCGCATTGGCCGGGTCGTCGCCATTCTGCTCGTAGTACTCCAGGGCGAAGCGCAGCGAGGTGCCGTCCCAGATCCGGGTTTCGTATTCAGCGCCCACCGTGATGCCGGTGAAGCTGCCCTGGCGGTAGTCGGCGGTGTACTCGGTCGGCAGCGGCTGATCATCGCGCAGGAACGGGGTGTAGAAATCCACCGCCGACTGATCGTAGTAGCGCAGATGCGGCGTGATCGCGTGATGATCGCCCAGCGCCCAGCGATACCGCAGGTCCAGCGTATGCGAGCTCATGCCCCAGTCGTCCGTCTGGAAGCGATAAGACGCATCCAGCACGTCGGAGCCGAACAGCATGTGCTTGAGCCGGAAGAACAGGCCCTGCTTCACGCGGCTGTCCGGACGTGATTCGTGAATATGCCGCTCCGCCTCGCCGATCCCGTTGCCCACCGAGTTGTCGGTGTCCACGACGCTGACGACCTTGAACGGATCGGTGTGATAGCCGTCGGATTGCGACAGCGTGACGTTGAACTGCGCCACGGTGTTCACGCCCAGCACCTGGGTGTAACCCAGCAGCAGGTCCAGCGTGTCCTTGCTCTCGTCGCCGCCGCGCCGGGTCTCGTCGAAGGACGTCTCGGTGCAGCCGGAGCTGGCGCTGGCGCCGAACAGGCAGCTGCCCGCCACCGGCACCCCGCCCTCCGGCTCGATCGTGTCGGCGGCGTAGCCCAGGCCGAAGGACAGCGTGGCGTTGTTCTTGGCGAAGTCGTAGGCGTAGCCGGTGTTCACCCCCAGCGACAGATAGTCGTATTCGCTGGAGACGTTGAAGCCCAGCGTGCCGGTGCCGCCGAACGCCGGCTGCGCCCAGTTGCCGGACACGGCGATGCGCGAGTCGCGGAAGGTATCGTCCAGCGGAATCTCGCCGGGCGCGGTCGTGTAGCTGCCCTCACCCGACGGCCGCGTGTATGTCTGCGGCATGGACGATGGCACGGCCCCGCTGGGCGAGGCGCCGGTCAGCGCGTCGTAGACCAGCTTGGCGGACAGCGAACGATCGTTGGTGAACTGCCGGGTGGCGGAAATCACGGGCTCCACCGCGGAGACACGGTCGGTCTCGCTGTAGAACAGGATGGCGGAGTCGATGGACCACTCGCCCGGCTCCGCGGCGTGCAGCAGCCCGGGCAGGCTGAGACAAAGCGCCGCCGCTGACGCACCCGCCGGCCGCCAGCGCCTGGGCGCGGCCTTGGGCCCGGTCTCCAGCAGCGTGTCGGTCGCCGCCGTCAACGCCTCAACAATCGTCTGATGCTTCATCTTCAACCCCTCAGAACCTGCGGGCGCCGTGTCGCCCGATGAAATGCCGTCAGTTACAGCCGCAGCCGCCGCCGCCAAAGCCGCGCCCGCCACTGGCGGACTCCTTCGAGAAATAGATGTGCTCGTCCAAGCCGGTCGTGACCGCGTCACCATCCAGCGCCATCTCGGGTTTCGCGAGCGTGTCGCGCTCCCAGGGCTGAACGGTCACGCAGCCGACCTGACCGGCAAGGCAGACCAGCACGCCGCCGATACGCAGCGCGGGGCCGATGTGTGCAATCAACGTCATTGACTCAACTCCGAGACTTGAACCGTGTTCAGTGCCTGGCGAACCTGCGATTCCAGTTCCGCCTTGTCGCTCTCGCGAAATCCGGTGTGGGAGAACAGCACCTGGCCGTTGCGACCGAGGATGTAGGAACTCGGCATGCCCTTGAGGCCGTATTGCTCGGCCAGCTTGCCGTCGGGATCGAAGCGCACCTCGAATCCGGGCGCCGCTCGCTCCAGAAACTGGTGGGCGGCGTGGCTGTCACTGTCGACGTTCACCGCGACGACCGCCAGCCCGTCCGGACCGAAGCGGTGCTGCAGCGTCGTCATCCATGGAAAACTCGCCTTGCAGGGCGTGCACCAGGAGGCCCAGAAATCGAGGTAGACCACCTGACCGCGAAACTCCGCGGGGTCGAACACCTCGCTGATGCGATCACCGGCGCTGGCGGCCGACGCAACCAGCGTCATGGCGACCATCGAAAACAACGCGGAACGAAATTTCAGGGCTTGCATGTCAAGGTCCTCCGGGACGATGACGGGCAAGCTAGCAACCCCCATGTCGACGCAACGTCGACGTTCGACACGGCAAGCTCGTGGTCCTGAATCCACCACCAAGGAGGGGAGCAAGGCCGTCCGACGCCGCCTCCCGTATGCTCAGCCGATGCGAATCCTGCTCATAGAAGACGATGTCGATCTGGCCGCGAATACCGCGGACTACCTGGAAGCGATGGGCCACACCGTGGACTGCGCCGATCGGGTTCGGCAGGTACCCGGCCTGCTGGAGCAGACACAGCCGGAATTGGTCATTCTCGACCTCATGCTCCCGGACGGCGACGGCATCAGCGTCGCGCAGTCCATCCGTCAAAGCGCCGCCGGCAATCTGCCAATCCTGATGCTCACCGCGCGCGACACCGAGAGTGACAAGCTGAGGGGCTTCAGCGCCGGCGCCGACGACTACCTGATCAAGCCGTTCTCCCTGCCGGAACTGGCCGCGCGGGTGGCCGCGCGGGTGGCGGCGCTGGAGCGGCGGGCCCATGGCGCCTCCGTCAGCCGCAGCCTCCAGGTCGCCGACCTGCATCTGGACCTGGACGCTGGCACGCTGCGGCGCGGCGCGACACCCATCCACCTCAAGCCCGCCGCGTTCCGGTTGCTGGCGCATCTGATGGCCAACACCCACCGCGTCGTGCCCCGCGCCGAGCTGGAGTCACTGCTGTGGGGTGACTCGCCGCCGGACAGCGACCTGCTGCGCACCCACATTCACGCCATCCGCAAGGAAGTGGACACGGCCGGCCGCGAGCCGCTGGTGCACACCTCGCGCGGCGTCGGCTATCGCGTCGGCGAGGCCTGAGCGGCCCGGCCCCGGTTCGTCGCATGCGGCTGCACACGGAAATCCTGCTCTCGATGCTCGGCCTGGGCGCCGTGCTGCTCGTCGTGCTGGGTTCGTCTCTGCTGATCTACTCCGAACGCCTCGAGAACGATTTGCTGTCGAATACCGTGAACGACGAGATCGAGTTCCTGCTGCAACAGCTCAGAACCTCGGTGAACCCCGTGTTGCCGGAAACCGATTCGCTCAAGATCTGGATCGACGCGGAAGATTTCGTCTACGCCCCCGCGCCGTTTCACGATCTCGCGCTGGGTGAACATCACGATGTGACGTATCTGGGCAAGCGCTGGCACATCCTGCGGCGCGACTCCCCCTATGGCCTGCTCACGGCCGCGGTCGATGTCTCGCGCATCGAGGCCCGCGAACATCAGATGCGGGTGCTGCTGGCGCTGACCGCCATCGGCGTCGCGGCGCTGGGCGGGCTGATGGCGGTCTGGCTGTCACGCCGCCTGGCGGCGCCCGTCGCTGCCCTGGCCGGTTCCGTGGACAAGCTCGATCCCCGCCACGCCGAGGCGCTGCATGCCCGTTTCGGCGTCGGCGAACTGGGGACCATCGCCGAGGCCATCGACGGTCTGGTGGAACGGGTGAGACGGATGCTGGAACGCGAGCGATTCTTCACCGCCGCGGTCAGTCACGAAATCCGGACACCGCTGGCGGTGATCCAGTCGTCGCTGGACCTCGCCCAGATTCAGCAACCCGACACCGCATCCAGCCCCGCGATCGCCCGCGCCCAGCGCGCCAGCCAGGGGCTGGGCGATCTGCTCGACAGCCTGTTGTTCCTGGCACGCGAGGACAGCATGCCGACCACGCGGCCCACGGATGTCGCGACCGAGGCGCACGAGGTCATGGCCTTGCTGGAAACCCGCATGCAGGGCGTCGACACCGCGGTGATTGAACAGGCGCCGTGCACGATCGAGGCCGCGCCCAGCCATGTCCGCACCGTGCTGATGAACCTGCTGCGCAACGCCCGACAGCACACGAGCAGCGGCCGGATCACCGTGGAAGTGGACGCCAGCGGCGTGAGCGTCTGCGACACCGGCACGGGCCTGCCCGCCGGCGATTTCGACGAATTGCTCAAGCCCTACGTATCCAGCGACGAGGCGACCACGCAGGAACCCCGCTTCGGGGTCGGCCTTTATATCGTCTCCAGAATCTGCGCCCACTACGGCTGGCGCCTCAGCGCGCAGAACCAGACCCCGATCGGCACCCGTGTTCGTATCGACTTTCCGCCGGGCGACTCCGCCCCCGATCAGACAGCCACCCATGCCTCCTAGATCAGCAACACGCCGGTTCACCCGCCCGCTCCGTCTCTGGCTCGCGCTTTGCGCCTGCCTGCTCGTCGGCACGGCCACGGCCGGCCCCGAACAAACCATGTCGATTGACGATTTCTCGCTGGACGACCACACCGGCGAGGTGATTTATCTCGACTTCTGGGCATCCTGGTGCGAGCCCTGCAAGGCCAGCTTCCGCTGGATGAGCGCCATGCAGCACAAGTACGCCGATCACGGCCTGCGCGTGGTCGCGGTCAACGTGGACAACGACGAGGCGGCCGCGCGCCGGTTCCTGCGCGAGAACGAATCGCGCTTTCTCGTCGTGCTCGACCCGGACGGCAGGATGGCCGAGCGCTACGCCCTGATGGGCATGCCCAGCAGCTATCTGCTGGGCCGTGACGGCGAAGTCCGGCTGTCCCATCGCGGCTTCCTGGAACGGGACACCCCGGTGCTGGAATCCCAGATCCGCGCCGCACTGAACGCCGCCGAGTGACGGGCGCGCCGCGTGGCTGATTTCACTCTGAAGCCGCGGGATGGCGGGCTCTGGCAGGGACTGTTCCACGCCATGGCCAGCCCCTGCGAGGTGCTGATCGACGGCAACGACCGCAAGCTCGCGGCCCGCGTCAGCCGTCTGGTCGTCGACGAGGCCAAGCGCATCGAGGCGCTCTGGAGCCGCTACCTGCGCGGCAACATCATCGACCGCATCAACACCGCCAACGGCGCGGCGGTGCGCGTGGACGAGGAAACCGCGGACATGCTCGACTACGCCGCCCGCCTGTGGACACTGTCAGACGGACGTTTCGACGTCACCGCTGGCGTGCTCCGCCGCGTCTGGCGCTTCGACGGTTCAGACCGGCTCCCGACCGCCGAGGCCGTGGACGCGATTCGCGCGCTGATCGGCTGGGAACGCGTCGAGTGGACCCGGCCCAGACTGCGGCTGGCGCCGGGCATGGAACTGGACTTCGGCGGCATCGGCAAGGAATACGCGGTGGATCGTGCCCTGCGCCGCGTTCGCGACGTGACCGATGTGCCGGTGCTGATCAACTTCGGCGGCGACCTGGTCTGCGACCGCCCGAGAACCAGCGGCGGGGCCTGGCAACTGGGCATCGAGTCCATTGGCGCCGACGCCGCGATCCCGCAGATCGCATTGACGCAAGGCGGGGTCGCGACATCGGGCGATGCGCGTCGCTACCTGCTGCGCGATGGCGTGCGCTACGGCCACATCCTCGACGCCACCACCGGATGGCCCGTCCCCGACGCGCCGCATGCCGTCACCGTGACCGCGAAACACTGCACATTGGCGGGCATGCTCTCGACCCTGGCGATGCTGCAGGGCTCCGATGCCGAGGCGTTCCTGAATGCGCAGGGCGTGCGCTACCACGTGCAGCGCGACGGTCCCGCATCGGCCACCTGATGGCCTCCCATAGCGGGTCGCGGATACTTCGGGCCCGTCCCGAACCCACGCTTGCCGTGCCCCAGCCCCGTTCGCGCGCCCGACGACCTGACCGATGACCAGTCTCGGACCTTTTCCGATCTGGGCCGTGGTGCTCGTCGCCGCCCTGATTCCCGCCTGGCTCGCGGCCCGCCTGTCAGCGCGCGGTCGTCCGGATGTCCAGCCGCGCGTCGTCAGCGGCACCCTGTTCGATGCCCTGTTGCTGGGTCTGCTGGCCGCCCGGGCCGGCTATGTGCTGCGCTGGTGGTCGGAGTACGCGGAGGCACCGATGGCGATCCTCGCCATTGGCGACCGTGGCTTCGCGATGTGGAGCGGCCTGCTCGTCGCCCTCGGCTGGATGCTCTGGAAGACCCGCCTCCGGCCTGCCGCACGCCGCCCCGTCCTGCTGGGCGCCGGCGTCGGTCTGCTCGCGTGGGGCGCGATGACCGGAGCGCTGGCGCTCATCCAACCTGGCGCTACGCCGATGCCGACCATCCCCGTGGTCACGCTGGACGGCAAAGCGACCCGGCTGGACACCGAACGGAGCGGACCGACCGTACTCAATCTGTGGGCGACCTGGTGTCCGCCCTGCATCCGCGAGATGCCGGCGCTGGCCGACGCGCAAGCCCGGTATCCGGAGGTAACCTTCCTGTTCGTCAACCAGGGAGAGGACGCCGGGTCCATCCGGCGCTTCCTGGACCGGCGCGACCTGGCGCTGGACCACGTCCTTCTCGATCCCGGGTCCGGCGCGATGCGGGCACTCGGCGCCCGGGCACTGCCGACCACATTCTTTATCGACGCCGACGGCCAGTTGGTCGACCAGCACATGGGCGAACTCACCCGCGCGCGTCTGGCGGACATCCTCCACCGGCGTCTTGACGCCCGGCCACGCCCGTCATCCTGAGCGACGCGGCCCCGCCGCCGGAATCCAGCGATTAGATGTAGTGACGCAAGCCGGCGGGCACATCGCCCGCGGTCACCGGGGTAACACCCGCCGGCAGCCCGTGCGCATTGAAGGTGTGCCAGAACAACGCGGTCTGGCCGGCGAGCGCGCCGCTGTCCAGGTCGTGGAACAACCCGGCCAGCGCCTTGCCGGAGTAGGCGGTGTCCGCCCGCGCGCCGCTGGCGGCCTGAAAGCGATCGATGGCGACCTTGGTCGCCGATGTCGGCCGCGCGTATTCCTTGCCGAAGAACTCCGTGCGCACGTCGATCCGGCCCAGCGCTCGCGCACAGGCGGCGCGCGAGAAGGCCGCATCCATCGGCTCGAAGCGGCGGCGGGTTTTCTCCACCAGCGCGGCCAGCTTGGCCGGTGTCGCCATCGCCGTGTCGACCACCTGCACCGCGGCGATCCGCGTCTTCATCCCGGCCAGCACCAGACCCAGCGCCAGACCGGCGACGGTGCCCATGCTGCTGTAGGCGACATAGAGGCGATCCGGCTCCGGCAGCAGGCCGGCGGCGACCTGATCACGCAGCTCGTAGGCCGCGTTGATGAAGCCCAGCACGCCGATCGGCGAGGAGCCGCCCGGCGAAATCCAGTACGGCCAGCGGCCCTGCGTCACCAGCAGGCTGGCGCTGTGAGCGATGGCCGCGATGGCGATCCGCGTGGTGCTCGGCGCCGTTCGCAGCGTCGCACCCGCCGCCAGACTCACCGACAGGTTGTCGGCGATGTAGACGGCGTTGACCTGCGGCAGCAGGAATCCGGTCGTGTGCAACCCGAGCTTGTGCCCATGCCAGGCTGTCGCGGCAACGAAATTCGAGCCGGCATAGCCGAATGCCACCAGCTCGCGCCGACCACGCTCGCGCGCATCGGCCAGCAGGAAATCCAGCTTGCGGATCTTGTTGCCGCCATAGTCCGCCGCGGTGAGGTCATCCCGCTTGAGAAACACACCCGGAAGATCGCCCAGCGGCTCCACCGGCGTCTGGCCCTGAAGCAAACCGGCGCGTGGCATCGCCGCCAGCCCCGGGTGAGCGTCGAAGATCGGATACAGCGCGGAATCAGCCATCCGGTTACCGGTGATGTCAGCGGGAAGTTAAGGAAGCACTGATTTATTCACGCCACCAAGACGGAGCCGGTTTTCAGGCGGCAACTTAGCGGTGTGAATAAATCAGTGCTTCCTTAAGTCTGCGTCAGCGCGCGCGATACACCAACCACACCGCATGGATCCCCGATGCAGCAGGCGGGACCGATCGCCTGTCCAAGCAGGCATGAAGACACCTCGCGCACCTTGGGCCACCGGCCTGCGGTTCGAGATCGGCACCGACGGCCGCGTCGCCAGACTGCACAGCGGAATGGGCCCGTCGTTGCGCTATGTCGAAGGCTGCTCCTGAGCTGTATTTACCAGTGACGGTCAGTTTCATCACGATGAACTGAAACAATGGGCTGACACACTACGGGGCTTCGCCCACCTCCCGACCACCATGAGCAAGCCCGACCTTCGCTACCTCCAGGCACTGCAGGAGCAGCGCTTTCGCATCACCCGACGCTCGCTGCTCCAGACCCTGGGCCTGGTGGGCGTGGCTCCGGCGCTCACCCACTGCGGCTCCAGCGACGGCGGCCCGAACAACGGCGACGGCGGCATCCCGCCCACCGATGTCGTGGTCAGCTTCCAGCACGGCGTCGCATCCGGCGACCCCCATGACGATTCCGTCGTGCTGTGGACCCGGGTGACACCGGAAACCGAAGGTCCGGTCGCGGTGAGCTGGCGCATCGCCCGTGATGAGGCGATGACCGATCTGGTCAGCGCCGACACATTCCTGACCAACGCCGATCGCGACTACACGGTCAAGGTGGAGGCCGGCGGGCTCGAACCGTTCACCCAGTACTGGTACCAGTTCCAGGTCGGCGACGTGGTCTCGCCGGTGGGCCGGACCAAGACCGCGCCGGCCGGGGACGCATCGCTGGATCAGGTCCGCTTCGCGTTCACCTCCTGCGCGCTGTACGCAATGGGTTACTTCAACGCGTACCGAGGTCTGGCCAACCGCGACGACATCGATGTCGTGTTCGCGCTGGGCGACTACATCTACGAATACGGTGGCAGCGACCCGCTGGCCATCCCGTTCGCGCTGGGCCGGGCCATGCTGCCGGACCACGAGATCGTGACGCTGGAGGACTATCGGACCCGTCACGCCCAGTACAAGACCGACCCCGATCTCCAGGCCGCGCACGCCGCGCATCCGTGGATTTGCACCTGGGACGATCACGAAACCACGAACAACAGCCACACCACCGGCGCCGACAACCACACCGAAGGTGAGGAAGGCACCTGGACCCAGCGCAAGCATGACGCGATCCAGGCCTATTTCGAGTGGCTGCCGGTGCGTGAAGCCGTCAATCCGAACCGGCATCCGGACCAGCATCTTTACCGCAACATCCGCTATGGCGATCTGGTGGAATTCTTCGTGCTGGACACCCGCCTGGAAGGCCGCGACCCGCAGCCGGCGGATGCCGAGGAAGCCGCCGATCCGGCGCGCCACATGATCAGCCCGACACAGGAAGCCTGGCTGCTCGACGGACTGCGGACCACGCCGGCCAAGTGGAAGATCCTCGCCCAGCAGACGATGATCTCGCAGCTCAACATCGCACCTGGATCACCGTTCTCCCTCGATCCCTGGGACGGCTATGTCGCCCAGCGCAACCGCCTGTTCGACGCCTTCGCCAGCGACGACATCGACAATGTCATCGTCATCACCGGCGACATTCACACCGCGTTCTGCACCGAGCTGACCAAGGACCCGGACGACCGCGACGCCTATACGCCCGGCGAGCGGGGCTCGGTGGGCGTGGAGTTCGTCTGCCCGTCAATCACCACGCAGGGTTTTCCGCCGGCGGTCATCAACCTGTTGCAGCCGTTCAACCGCCATATCCGCTACGCCGAAGGCGCGCTGGACACCGGCCACGGCTACGTCGTCGTCACCGCCACGCCGCAGACCTGCGATGCGGCGTGGATGTACGCGCTGTCGGTGCTCACACCGTTACAGGCGGAGCGTCCCGGTCCGGTCTGGGGCGTGGACGACGGCGATCCCCACGCCCGGCTGCGCAGCCTGTTCTAGACCGCGCCGTCAGGGCGACAGCGCGGTCAGGTCGAAGCCGATGGGCGCCCCCGGCCCCAGCGGCAGACCGAACAGAATCCAGCCCATCACCAGCAGCACGCCGGTGATCAGCATCCACACGGAGTACGGAATCATCATCGCCGTCAACGAACCGATGCCGAAGTCCTTCTGCCAGCGCTGGGCGAAGATCAGCACCAGCGGGAAATAGACCATCAGCGGCGAGATGATGTTGGTGGCCGCGTCACCAACGCGGTAGGTCGCCGTCGCGCCTTCCGGGCTGATGCCCAGCAACAGCAGCATCGGCACCAGCACCGGCGCCAGCAGCGCCCACTTGGCGCTGGCCGAGCCGACGAACAGGTTCAGAAAGGCCGCGAACAGCACGATCAGCCCCAGCGCGATCGGCAGCGGCAGGCCGCTGTGCTCGATCGCCCCGGCGCCGTGCACCGCGGTGATCAGCCCGAGATTCGACCAGTTGAACATCGCGACGAAATGCGCGGCGGCAAAGGCCAGCACCAGGTAGTAGCCCATGTCCTTCATCGCCTCGGACATCATCGCCACCAGATCACGGTGATTCCTGATCGTGCCGGCCGCGGCGCCGTAGGCCCAGCCGGCGGCGAGGAACAGCACGAAGAACCCGGCGACCAGCGAACGGAAGAACGGCGTGGCGGTGACATACCAGGGCTGACCGTCCACGGCCGCCTCGTCGTTGAGCAGCGGCGTGCCGGGGGCGAAGGTCATCACCAGCCACAACAGGCATACACCCAGAATCGCCAGGCCCGCCCAGCGCAGACCCTTGCGCTCGGCGTCGGTCAGCGGCGCATCCTCGTCACCATAGGCCGACTGATCGGGCGACGGCTTCCAGTGTCCCAGCCGAGGTTCGATGACGCGGTCGGTCACGTACCAGATCACCGGCAGGTAGATCACCATCAGCGCGGCGATGAAATACCAGTTGCCGGCGATGTTCATCGACCAGCCGGCATCAATTCGCGACGCCTCCATCGAGGCCTCGGTAATCCCGAACAGCAGCGCATCGAGCTGGCCCGGCGTGATGTTGGCCGAGAAGCCGCCCGACACCCCGGCGAACGCGGCCGCGATCCCGGCCATGGGATGCCGCCCCGCCGCCGCGAAGATGATCGCGGCCAGCGGAATCATCACCACGTAGCCGGCATCCGCGGCATGGTTCGACAGCATGGCGACAACAGCCACCACCGGCGTCAGCCAGGCCTTGGGCGCGTTGCGCACGGCCTGACGAATCCCGCTGGCGAACAGACCCGAGCGCTCGGCCACGCCGGCCCCGAGCATCACCACCAGCACGTAGCCCAGCGGATGGAAGTGCGTGAACGTCGCCGGCATCTGCACCCAGAGCTTCTGGATGTTCTCGGCCGACAGCAGGCTCTTGGCCTCGATCAGCAGCGGCGAGCCGTCGGCCAGCGTCTGCGTCGGATGCGCCGCGGTCACACCCACGAGCGCGCAGACCAGCGACACGCCGATCAGCCCCAGGATCAGATAGAAGAAGATGAAGACGGGGTCCGGCAAGCTGTTGCCAACCCGTTCGACATATCCGAGAAACCCCTTCTGCCCCGATGCGGCGTTGGCCTCACTCACCCGAAATCCCCTTTGAAACTGAACCAGTGCGATCAGGCATCAGATCGAATCTGGCCCCGGCAGGCAAGCCGGGGATGGGCGAAACCGCCCGGGTGTCCGCATTTGCGAAACCCGTGCCAGCGCGCGGGAGAGTGCCCCGGATGGCCGCGCCGGCGGCCGTTGCGACCGGGCGATCAGGCGTCAGCGACGAGCGCCCGGATCGCGTCCGGCCATTGGTGGCGATCCATGTGCGCGATGGCGGCCAGTCCATCCACGCGCCGCTCGATGATGCGCAGCGTGTCGCGAAACGCCTCCGCGGCAGCCTCGCCGTCCAGCCTGGACGGATCCTTCAGCCCCCAGTGGACCTTGATGGCCTGCCCGAACCACACCGGGCAGGACTCGCCGGCGGCCGAATCGCACAGCGTGATCACCACATCCGGCGCGAACGCCTCGAAGTCATCCCAGGACTGGCTCTTCAACCCGGTCGTGGAGATGCCCGCCTCCGCCAGGTGGACCAGCGTCAGCGGATGCACCTCGCCGGCCGGCTGGCTGCCGGCGCTGCGTGCCGTCAGCACATCACCCGCGCGGTGATTGGTGACGGCTTCCGACAGAATGCTGCGGCAGCGATTGTGCGTGCAGATGTAGAGAATCTTCATGACCGGGCCAGCCCTCGCTCGTACCAGGGTTTGGTGGCATTGACGATGCGCACCACCGACAACATGACCGGCACCTCGATCAGCACGCCGACCACCGTCGCCAGCGCCGCGCCGGATTCAAAACCGAACAGCGCGATGGCGGCCGCCACGGCCAGCTCGAAGAAATTGCTGGCGCCGATCAGCGCCGACGGCGCCGCCACGCAATGCGCCTCCCCGCTCCAGCGGTTGAGCAGGTAGGCCAGTCCGGAGTTGAAGTACACCTGAATCAGGATGGGCACGGCCAGCAACGCGATGACCAGCGGCTGGCGCACGATCTGCTCGCCCTGAAAGCCGAACAGCAACACCAGCGTGACCAGCAACGCGACCATGGACAGCGGCTGCAGCACCTGGAGCAAGGCCTGCAACCCCGCCTCGCCGCGCGCTGCCAGAACCCGCTTGCGAATCAACTGCGCGAGGATCACCGGCACGACAATGTAAAGCCCCACCGACAGCAGCAGCGTGTCCCAGGGCACGGTGATCGACGCCAGCCCCAGCAGCAGACCGACGATGGGCGCGAACGCGAACACCATGATCACGTCGTTGAGCGCCACCTGGCTGAGCGTGAAGTGCGGCTCCCCGTCGGAGAGATTGCTCCATACGAACACCATCGCCGTGCAGGGCGCCGCCGCCAGCAGGATCAGCCCGGCGATGTACGAGTCGATCTGGTCGGCGGG
>NZ_CAXFCL010000323.1:0-3700 GCF_964000955.1 uncultured Abyssibacter sp. | reverse complement strand
TTGCTGAAGACCCAGGCCGACCGCCTCAGAGGCATGCCCATGCAGGGGTTCATCGCCGCCTCCGAGCTCATCCCCGAAGACCGGCCCTGGGTCGAGACACCGCTGGCCGAGGCGGTCGTGCTCGAAGGCTCCGCCCGCGACAGGAACACGACACTCCGCGGCGCGGACAATCGCCCGTTCCCGGTGGAAATGGGCGCGACCACGATCAGCGATGCCGGGCACGTCAGCGAGTTCGTCCTGGCGTTTCATGACATCTCGGACCAGGTGCGCATCACGGACGAGCTGCGCAAGCGCGCCGAGCATGACGTGCTGACCGGGCTTTCCAATCGCGCCGCGATGCGCAAGGCACTGGATGCCGAACTGGCCGATATCGAGAATCGCTCGAACTTCGCCCTGATCTACATCGACCTGAACAAGTTCAAGCCGGTTAACGACCAGTATGGCCACGAGATCGGGGATCAGGTCCTGAAAGTCGTCGCCAAGCGACTGACCAACAGTCTTCGCAAATGTGACCTCGTGGCACGACTGGGCGGTGACGAATTCGCCGTACTCGCACGGAGCGTCGGCCGCTCCGGTGTGATCGAAGGCATCGCCGACCAGATCATCACCGCGCTGGACCAACCGATCACCATCGACGAGACCTCGATCCGAATCGGCTCCGCTCTGGGCGTGGTCCAGGCGAGCGGCTCGTATTCCGACGCCGACGATCTGCTGCGCAGCGCCGACAGCGCCATGTACGAGGCAAAACGGAGCGGGGACGGCCAGTCCCACTGGGCCCTGGCCAATCCATCCACACCGACCTCACCCGACCACTGAACCAGTCCGTCGCAGCCTGAGCAGGCGGCGACGATGGCGGATCCGATGGTCGATGGGTAGGATCATCGATCCGATGGCCGAACCGGCCAAACGCCACACCCGATCGCCCCGATGAACAAATACCCCCCTTCCGCGAAGGAGTTGCGTGAGTGGATGGACCGCAAGGGTCTTTCCAGCAAGGACGTCGCAAAAGCGCTGAAACTGTCCGATGGGCGAGTCGTCCGTCACTGGACTCGCAAGGACAACGCCCGCCAGATCCCGTACCCCAGCTGGTACACCCTGCGCCACAAATTCGGCAAGTGACTGTTTCCTCTCACGGAATCCAGCCTTTTGCCGCCCCGATATAGGAATTTTTATCCTAGGAACTATTGACCTATTTCCGCAGCGGGAGTACTGTGCCAGACACGTGTCACATAAATGTCATATCAATGATGTATGGCAAGGAGGAGCACACCATGTACAAGACACTCGTAGCCACGGCAGCCCTGGTCGGCCTGCTGTCCGCCTGCGGCACGACGACAACCCCGGCCAAACCGACGCACTGGTGGAGCGCCGAGGCGCCTGTCTCCCGCGTCACCTACACCCGCGACAACACCGCCTGCGAGGAATCGTCCGGTTTCTCGGGCGCCGGCGAGGCCACGTCCGACGCCTACGCGAACTATCACGCCTGCATGCGAAAGGCGGGCTATACGCTGATCTCCACGAACGACACCTGACGCTCGTCGAGTGAGTGCGCCGATTGAACGTCGGTGCACTCACTCGGGTCCAGGTCGCCGGACAGGGTGGCGGGGAATCGACTCGACCCGCTGAAGCCGGCTAGTCTTGACGCCTTCACGCGAGAGCGGAGACGAGGCGGCATGCAGATTCGCGTTCATCGCGGGCCCGGCCGGAACCAAAGACCTTGAATGCGGCCGCGACGCAGCCGATCGTGCTGTTCGACGGGACCTGCAATCTTTGCTCATTCTGGGTCGGGTTCATTCTGAAAACGGATCGCAACGCGGTGTTCCGGCTCGCTCCCGTCCAATCCGAGGCCGGGCAATCATTGCTTCGGCGCTGGGGCTTTCCCACCGACCGCTATGACACCCTGGTCGTGATCGCCGACGGGCGCAGCTACTCCCGCTCCGGCGCGGTGCTGCGCATCGTCCGCGACCTGCCAGCACCCTGGCGCTGGCTGCGTGTCGCGGGGTGGCTGCCCCGACCGATGCGCGACGGCATCTACCGGCTGGTCGCCCGGCATCGCTACCGCCTGTTCGGGAGACGTTCGGTCTGCCGCATCCCTGACGCCGAGGAACGCGCGAGGTTTCTGCCCGGCGCGGACACCGAGGCGGCATCGTGAGCACACAGACTCACGACTACCGGGTCGACGTCGAATGGACGGGCAACCGGGGCGCCGGGACGCAGGACTACCGGAGCTACACCCGCGATCACCTGATCCGCGTGGAGGGCAAACCCGTCCTGCACGGTTCGTCGGATGCCGCCTTTCGGGGCGACCCCACCCGCCACAACCCGGAAGACCTGCTGCTCGCCTCGCTCTCGAGCTGCCACATGCTCTGGTATCTGCATCTTTGCGCCGATGCCGGCCTCGTGGTCACGCGTTATCACGATCAGGCCACGGCTGTGCTCGCACTCGATACCGACGGCGGCGGCCGCTTCGACGCGGCGATGCTGCGACCCAGGGTGCATTTCCGTGGGCCGGCGGACCTCGAGCACGCCAGGTCACTGCACACGCTTGCCCACCAACGCTGCTTCATCGCCAACTCGATGAATTTTCCGGTGCACTGCGAGCCCACGGCGGAATTCGACGCATGAACCTGGAACAGAACAAACCGGAGGCCCGGACCCGACCGACGCTCCATCTGCAACGCATGACCGCAGCTGACGAGGCCGCGTTCCTCGCCGCGGTGGATCGCAGCCGCTCGCTGCACGGGCAGTGGGTCTCACCACCCGCGACCATCGCCGCATTCCAGGCCCATGTCAGACATTACGCGTCATCGTCGGACGAAAGCCTGCTCGCGCGTCGCGACAACGGCGGTCTGGTCGGCTGCATCAACATCAGCAATATCGTGCGCGGCGGTTTCCAGTCCGCCTACCTGGGGTACTACGCCTTCGAGCCCCACGCCGGTCAGGGACTGATGCGGCAGGCACTGCGGCTCGCCGTGAGCCTCGGTTTTACCCAACTGGGCCTGCATCGCCTGGAAGCGAACGTGCAGCCGACCAATCATCGCTCCGCCCGACTGGTCCGTTCCCTGGGCTTCCGGCTGGAAGGGCATTCACCGCGTTATTTGAAGATCGCCGGCCACTGGCGGGATCATGATCGCTACGCGATCACCACCGAAGAGTGGCGGATGGCCAATTGAACACACTCAAGGGGAAGCGCGCATGGCACTCGGTGCATTTTCGGTCAGCCTGGCGGTCAGCGACATCCAGGCGTCGCAGGCGTTTTACGCCAAACTCGGTTTCGAACCCGTTGGCGGCGACGTTGATCACCACTGGCTGATTCTCCGCAACGGCGACACCACGATCGGCCTGTTCCAGGGCATGTTCGAGAGCAATGTCCTGACGTTCAATCCGGGCTGGGATGCGCAGTGCAACCCGCTGGAACACTTCGAGGATGTGCGGGCGATCCAGTCGCGGCTGAAGGCAGCCGGTGTCGTACTGAGCTCCGAGGCCGACCCGGACTCCACCGGTCCCGCCCACATCGCGCTCACGGATCCGGATGGCAACGCGATCCTCATCGATCAACACGTTTGACCGCAGTTGAGGCGGTGGCCGGCTACTCGAAGACGCCGTTGTCGAAAAAGCTGGGCATCAAGCCGGGGATGCGGGTCGCCGTGCTGGGCGCACCCGATGGCTACCGCGACTGGCTCGCGCCGCTACCGGACGA
>NZ_CAXFCL010000322.1:0-4479 GCF_964000955.1 uncultured Abyssibacter sp. | reverse complement strand
GTATTCCGGCAGCCCGGCGATGCGCCGCAGTCCGACGCGAAAGCGGATGTCGTCCCGCGTGGGATAAACCCACAGCGACAGCGCCTTGTCCGCGGCGGTCAGGAACTCCGCGCCGCGGAACCATGCGCCGACGCCGTCGGGATGGTCATCCATCGTGATCTTCATCGACTCCGCGCCACCGGGCGTGTGGTTGCGTTCGGTGGCATCGACCTCACAGTCCGCGCAGTGCGAACCGGTGATCGCGACATTCGCCAGATGGTCGCTGTCGAAGATCAGCGACTCGGGATGCGCGGGGATGGACGGCTGGACCGGCGCTGCCTCGGGCGACTGTTCGCAACCACCGGCAAAACCGGGGAATCCGCCGGGTACCCGATTCGCAAGCTGCGTCTCGAACAAGGATGTCGGCTCGAGCCCGGACCGGCCGATGCCCTCGTAGAGCACGTTCTGATCGAAGGCGCCGATACCGGGTGCGCCGCGCTTCGATCCGACGCGTGGCTGCCCGGCGCCGTCGATGCGAGCGATCTCGGTAGGCAGACCGTTGCGCGACGGGCCGAGATCATAGGTGGCCAGCCCGGTGACGCCGGTCGCGGTCAGCGCGCCATCGGAGGCCGGGTTCAGCAACACATTGCCGCCGTACCAGCCGCCCAGGCGACCGTCTCCGCGCACATTCCACAGTGCGCCGCTGAACACGGTCTCGTAGGCGCCGCCGCTGTGCGAGCCGCGTTCCAGCATGTGCAGGCCCGTGCCATAGCCGAGCCGGTGGTTGTCGAACAGCACCGCCTGGACATAGCCGAAATGCGTGTCGTCACCCCCCATCCGCGACGCGTACGAGGTATTGCCCGACAGCACGACCATGGACGAGGGCGCGCGCTGGACGAGAAAGCCGTGGCGAACCTCCTCGGCATGGTTGCGGTAGAGCAGCACGTTCTGCGACGCGAACACCTCGAAGCCGTAGCCGTACCCGCCCCCGCCATCGTCCTGCATGTCGAACACGGCGCTGTTCGACACCGTCACCCGCGCCGCGTGGGAAACCAGAATGCCCTGGCGCGGGAAATTGCGAACGTGAACATCATGGACCCAGGCGTCGCGCATGGCCTCTATCAGCACCCCGGCGCCACCCGGACGCCCGCCGACGCCGCCGCTGTTGTCCTCGAAGCGGATCGCCAGCCCCGACACGCCCGAGTTGGCGCGTAGCCCGGCCCAGGCCGGCCGCGACGGATCGCGCAGCCGGATGGGATTGTTGGCGCTGTCCAGCGCGATCGGGAACGGTGCGTCCACGGTCACGTTGCGACCGCTGATGTCGGTGATCCGGCGCAGGTAGACGAAGGCGAACTGGCGGTCGGACTTGCCCTCCGCCGGCCAGCCCGATTCGCCGCCCCAGCGATGCTCCGGGCCGGAGTTCGCCCTCACCAGCGCCGGCCAGAAGTACTGCACCGCGACCACCCACTGCCCGACACGCAGTCCGCGGGCGCTGCGCACCTGAAAGGACCGGCTCTGCTCGGGAATCGAACCGGCCACGTCGGCGAGTACCGGGCTGCGGTCCCACCAGCCCAGACGCCATTCACCCAGGTCGCGGCCGATGGTGAACACGCCCTCGCGGGCGTCACCCTCCGAGACACGGTAGCCGGCGGGCACGTCGATCAGCGTCCGCGCGCTGCCGGCACCCTCGACGGACACGTTGTCGTAAGGCACGGCCACCGACCGGCTCAGCGTGAAGGTTCCGGCGGGAATCCGGACCACGCCACCACCGGCGCGCCCGACCTTGTGAATGGCGGCCTGCAAAGCGCCGGTGATGTCACCCTGCCCGTCGACCTCGACCACCGAACAGGGCACCTGATTCCCGAGCGGGCCGCGGCTCAGGTCGTAACCGACAAAGGAATAATCCGCCAGGCGCCAGCGTCGCCCGCCGACACTGATCTCGGCCGGCTCGTAACGGCCCGTGACCTCATCGTAGGGCAGCAGTTCGCTGGTCCAGGCCTGCGCGCCGGCGCTCAGCAGCGATGCCGCCACCGCGAGCAGCACGCCAGGCCAACCCGCCCGGCGAACAACGCTATGCCGACTAATCCAGAACATCCGGCAGCCAGGTCGCCAGCGCCGGCCACCAGGCCAGCATGAGCATCAGCACGACCTGAATCACGATGAACGGGATGACACCACGGTAAATCGACAGCGTCGAGACGGCGTCGGGCGCCACGCCGCGCAGATAGAACAGCGCGAATCCGAACGGCGGCGTCAGAAAGGAGGTCTGGAGATTCAACGCCATCATCACGCCGAGCCAGACCGGATCGACGCCCATCGCCAGCAGGATGGGACCGACGATAGGCACGACGACGAAGGTGATCTCGATGAAGTCCAGGATGAATCCGAGCAGGAACATCACCAGCATCACCACGATCACCGCGGTGATCCGGCCACCAGGCAGCCCGTGCAGCATCTCGGCGACCAGTTCGTCGCCGCCGTAGCCGCGGAAGACCAGCGAGAACACCGAGGCGCCGATCAGGATCAGGAACACCATGGCGCTGATGCGTGTCGTCGACTCCGCGCACTCGCGCAAATCGGCCCAGCCGAGCCGACGCCGGAACAGAGCGATCAGCATCGCGCCGACCGCGCCCACCGATGCGGCCTCCGTGGGCGTGGCGATGCCCATCATGATCGAACCCAGCACCGCGCCGATCAGCGCGATGGGGGGCAGCACGCCCCCGAGAAACGCCCACAGCGAGAACCGCTCGGCGGAGGCCGCCGGCATCAGGTCCGGACGGCGCCAGGCCTGCACCAGCAGCCAGACGATATAGGCCGCCACCAGCAGCAGTCCGGGCAGCAACGCGCCCATGAACAGATCGCCGACCGACACCGTGTCCGGCGAGAACACGCCCTGGCGGATCTGCGCCTGCTGGTAGGCGGAGGACATCACGTCGCCCAGCAACACCAGCACGATGGAAGGAGGAATGAGCTGCCCCAGCGTGCCGGAGGCGCAGATCGTCCCGGTCGCGGTGTCGGGCGAATAACCGGCGCGCAGCATCACCGGCAACGACAGCAGCCCCATGGTCACCACGGTGGCCCCGATGATGCCGGTGGATGCCGCCAGCAGCGCGCCGACCAGCACCACGCTGACCGCCAGCCCGCCGCGCAGCCGTCCGAACAGGCTGGCCATGCCGGTCAGCAACTGCTCGGCCACGCGTGAACGCTCCAGCACCACGCCCATCAGCACGAACAGCGGTACGGCGACCAGGGTCTCGTTCATCATGATGCCGAACACCCGGTTCGGCACCGCCTGCAGGAATGACGGATCGAACACGCCGGCCAGCGTGCCGATGCCCGCGAATGCCAGCGCGACGCCAGCCAGCGTCAGCGCGACCGGATAACCGGCCAGCAGCACGGCGCAGACGACAAGAAACATCGCGATGGCGATCAGGCTCATCGGTCGCCCCGTAGCCGCACCGCGGACCGCAGCCCCAGCGCCAATCCCTGCAACGACAGCAGCACGGCCGCCACCGGGATCAGCGTCTTGATCAGGAATACGCCCGGCAGGCCACCCGGCTCACGCGAACCCTCGCGCACCCGCCAGGCCGCGGCAACATAGTCCAGGCTTTCGATCAGCAGATAACCGCAGACCGGCCACAGCAGCAGCACCGTGCCCAGCAGATTCACCAGCGCCTGCCGCCGCGGTGGCCAGTCGCGGTAGAACACGTCGACGCGAACATGCCCATCCTCGCCAAGCACCCAGGCCAGCGCGAGCATGAACATCGCGGCGTTCGCGGCGACCAGGGCCTCCTGCATCGCGACCCAGCCGAGACTCCAGCCGTAGCGCAGCGCGACGATGCCGAAGCACAGCAACGCCATGACAATCGTCAGCCATGCCGCGCAGCGACCGACCAGCCTCGGCAATGCCGCGAGCCCCGCGGCCCAGCGTTCTGGCGCCGAATCCCTGGCGCGATCCCGATCCGTCATGCGCTCTGGCGACTGGCCCCCGTCTTCATGAGATCAACGGCAGCCGCGGTGAGCAGATGGTCGACCTGAACCGACCCGGGCTCCGCCGCCTTCAGCAGGCCCTCGAGCTGGCTGAGCACCTGCTGCAACACGGAATGCGACGAGTCATGGCGGGTGAGCTGACATTCGACGATGGCCGTATTCAGCTGGATGCGGATCTGTTCTCCGGGCACCTGGAACAATGTTTCGGAGACCCGGGTGGTCAGCTCCCGCATCACCGCTTCGCCACTGCACAAGCGCGTCGATGGCATCACGATCATGATGTCATCGGCGCCATAGCGGCCGATCACGTCCACCTGACGCATGCGCGCCCGAAGAAGATCAGTCATTTCCCGCAGCACGTGGTCGCCCGCGGTACGCCCATGCGTCTCGTTCAGCTTCCGGAAGCCGTCGATATCAATCACGGCGACGCAGAACGCCTGACCGTCACGCTGGGCACGCTGCAACTCGAAGCTCACCCATTCCATCAGCGCCGGACGGTTGTATAGGCGG
>NZ_CAXFCL010000321.1:0-24701 GCF_964000955.1 uncultured Abyssibacter sp. | reverse complement strand
GGCGACCACCGCGGTCACACCGGCATCGATCATCGCCTGAACGGCGTCATCCAGCGCGGTCGAAGCCCCACCACCTAGCGACATGTTGGCAACCGCGGGCAACTCGGCATTGGCGGTCACCCAATCCACCCCGGCGATGATCGTCGAGGTCGATGTCGTGCTGCCGCAGCCGAAGACGCGCACCGCATGCACGGTCGCGGACTTGGCGATGCCGTACTCGGTCCCCGTGGCGGTTCCCGCGACATGCGTGCCGTGACCGTTGCAGTCTTCGACGTTCGACGGATCCGGCGCGGGACAGAACAGTCCCAGCAACGAACACAGCAACCCGCCTCCATTCGACGCGAAGTTGGCACCGGGGCCGATGCGGCCCGCGAAATCGACGTGACTGGTATTCAGACCGGTATCGATGATGTAGACATGCGTGTCGACGCCCGCACCCGCCGGGTAATCGTAGTTGCCGTCCAGACCGGTGAGCTGATCAACGCGGTCGATCCCGTAGGACGGCACGTTGAACTGGGTGGCGTTGAGCACCATCAGCGTGTCCTGCTCGACCAGCCTGACCAGCGGGCTGCGCTGGAGCGCGCGCGCCGCCACTGCCGGCAGCTTGACCGCGAATCCATCGAGCGCGGCATCGTAGACGTGCAGGATCTCGCCACCGCCAACACTGGCAACCAGGCCCCGGGCCAGATCGCGCACCGGACCCTGCGCCTCCGCCGCATTCAGTACAACGATGTACTGGTCGCGGATCGGCTCGAATGCCGTGGCGGCAGGCGCAACGGCGGCGGGCAACGCCGCCAGAAGAACCCAGCGAAAGAGCTTTCTCATAACAACCTCCAGAAAATGGGGAACCGCCATACGCGGTGACCCGAAGGTTGAACGAGGCGTCAAGCCGCTGCTGAGAGCAACCGACCGAGTTACCTGTCAGATATTTCCTACAGGTGGAAAAGTCCGATTCAGCCGCCGAGAGGCTCGTTCGCCACCGCCGCCGTGATCAGCATCTGCACTTCTGCCCAGCGTGCAAGACTGACGGAGGGTGCGGGGCGTTCGGCCTGAGCCGTCGCGGTGGCCGGCAGCAGGCTGGCCAGATGCAGCAATTGGGGGTGTGGTCGGGGCATGCGGTCCATGTGGCGACTCCGGGAAGCGAGGGTTCAGAGTCCTTATCGACCGCTGTGGCGATGGCTTTAGGGAAACACCGATCTATTCGCGCCGCCAAGTTGCTGCCTTAAAACCGGCTCCGTCTTGGTGGTGCGAATAGACCAGTGTTTCCCTAGCACGCAATGTCGCCGCGGCCCCGTCCGGTTCAAGCCAGTCTGGTTTGCGCCGATAACCGGGCGAACACCCAGCCCGGACATCCGATGCTCAACGATTCATTGCAGGTGACCACCGGTGACGCGCTGCAACTGCAGTTCATCGCCGACCACGAACCGGCGCGGCCGCGCCTGACCGTATCGGTGATCGGTCAGATCACCGGGCGCAGTCTGCTCGTAAGCCATCCGAGCATCGGCGGGCGCCTGGTGCTGGTGCGCGACGGCGAACCCGTCGCCTGCCGCATGTTCAGCGAAGGCCGGATGCTGGGCTTCAAGACCACCGTCCGCAAGGTGGTGACGCACCCCGACGCCTATCTGCATCTGGACTACCCGCGGGAGCTGGAACAACGCGTGCTGCGGCGGGCACCACGCGTCGCGGTGGACCTCGCCGCACGCGTCCGGCGGACCGACACGGCGCGCAGCCACGTTGCCCATGTCGAGGACATCAGCCTGCGTGGCTGCCGTCTGACCGCCCTGCGCACCGATCTTGAAATCGACGCCTGCGTCGAACTCACCGCCGACGTGATCATCGGGGAGACCACGCATACCCTGTGCCTGCCGGGCGTGGTTCGCAATACGCTGGATGGCGGCCGTGAGGCCAGCGTTGCGGAGACACAGACCTTCGGCGTCGAATTCGTGCGGATGGCGCCGTCGGAGCAACTGCTGGTCCGGGCGTATCTCTACGACCGACTGCACGGCGATGCCGATCAACCGGCCGCGACTGCCCCGCGGCCGGTTGCGATCGAGAATCCGGTCAGAACGCGTATCCCAATGTCAGCATGAGCGAATCACGGTCGCGGAGCTGATTGTCCTCGCCCCCGCCCGTGTACCACGTGTACCGCATCTCACCGGTGTACTTGTTCAGGTACTCGAAACGCATGCCCGTGAACAGGCGCTTGGAGCCTTCGACGAACAGGCCACCGGGGCCGGGCGAGTAACCCTGGACGTCGTGGAACACGCCGAACAGTGGTGACAGGTTGGCACCCAGGAACGCGTTGTTGTAGTTGAACAGGCTGACCAGTCGATAGCCCCAGGAGAACTCGGAGGCGAACCCGTTGCGCTGCTGCGTCGGGTTCTGACGGCGGGCATCGGGGACACCGCCCGAGCCGGTCCCGTCGGCGCCGGCCGAGTAGTGCGTATCCGTGCCCGCGCCGTTGAACTGGATCTCGCTCTCGTCGGGCATACCCACGACATGGACCGCGCCGAACTCGAAGATGCCGCGAATCTGATCGGCGCCGAACCAGTTCGAGCCACCAAAGGTGACGGTACCGCCAAGGTTGAGCTGGCCCACCTTGAGCCGCTCGTAGCCACGGATGTACTCACCGGGCTCAATGGACTCGTTGCCGCGGTAGCGGGTTTCCACATAGTCGGGAACCGCGTTGCGGGCGCCGGGCACGGTAGCCAGACCCAGCAGGCCCACATCCTCTGCCGGAAATGCCGGCTGCAGATGCGCGTACACCAGATCGACCTGATGCACCTGCACCGGCAAGTTCTCACGGAACGCGTACTCGCCCTGCAACGCGACATCCCCGATCAGCGTGTTGAAGCTGAAGCCCCAGAGCTTGATGTCTTCCGGGTACTCGAAGAACAGCGAGCCGGTATCCACCGGCAGCGCATTGCCCGGAAACGCGAAATTGCCGCTCAGGGCTCCGAGCACGGTCTCGATCAGCGCGCCCGGGTCGCCGTCCAGCAGTCCCAGGCAGGCCAACTGGTCCGGACCGAGTTCGCCAAGTCCCGGTAGGGGCAGACCGGGCAAGGCGACATCGTCCGCCTGACGACAGGATGACGCCTCGGTGGCGTAGAAGCTCGCGATGGGGAATCGGCTGTGATAGTTCGCGTGGTAGAGCGCCAGTTCCGTGCCGGCGCCCAGCCAGTCGGCGAAGTAGCGCAGCGCGATGCCGTACTGCCCATCATCCGACGCCCGCCGGTCCTCGACGCGCAGCGTGGTGCGGCTGCTGTCGGACAGCAGCCCCGTGAGTCCCGCCGGCGTGGAGATCTGTTCCGGATCCTCCGGCGCCTTGCCCAACGACAGCATCGCGTAGTCACCACCGCCGGCGATGTCACTGGTGCTGAAGAACGAGCCAACCGGATCGGCAACCACCGCCTGCCAGTCCAGGTGATAGTTCAGTTCCATCGACAGGTTGTCGGTGAGGTTCGTGGACGCGACGACCAGGCTGATCGGGTCGAAGATTTCCGCCGTATCCGAGCCGGGCATGTTGCGACGCGCCAGATTGGGCGGACTGATGTGGTTCAGGCTGTTCGGCACCAGAAAGGTGCTCTCGCCCCAGTTCAACACCTGCCGACCAACCCGCAGGGTGATCTCACGGTAGTCGAAACCTGGGATCGGGATATAGGCGGTGATGTAGGCGTCCAGCAGTTCCAGGTTGGTCCCGATGTCATCCTCGGCCTGGGAGCTGCGGGCGGTGTGCTTGGGCTGGAACCCTTCGAAGTCCCCGGACGCGGCGCCATCCTCGAAGTTGTGCGGATGGTATTCGTCAAAACCCGTGTTGACGGGATCATAGAAGGCATTGGTTCGAACAAAGCCGAACAGCCAGTCCGTCAAGGTGACGTTGAACTCGCTGCGCAACCGGATCGGTGCCGCGGTCAGATCGTATTTGTCGTAGTTCAGGTTGCCGTCATCGCCGTTCACCGAATAGAAGCCGGGTGCGTCGACAAACCGCTGGTTGGGAGCGGGATCGCCACTGGAGGACACGCAGTCATCTTCCTCGCATATTCCCTGTTGCCCAGGGATATTGGTCTTGCCGATGATGCTGTTGTCCCGATCCTGCATGCGCATGTTGGCGCCGATCGAGAACTGATGGGTGGCATTGCCTTCGATTCCGAACAGCTCGAAATCCTGTGCCTCGGCACTCATCGCGACCATCGCCAGCGTCAGTCCCCCGGCAATGTGTACACCCGCCTTCCTTGTCATGTTGCTTATGCTCCTCCTGAACCCCAGTTGCACCCGACATTGCGCTCGGGCCGATGACCGATCATCGGATTGAGTTCAAATTGAACTGAATATTTGATGTGATCAGCCGCGCCAAAGAGTAAGCGACATTGCCGGGAACTGCGACTCGTGGGACGATAAGCACACGAGATGATCCATCTGACCGGCGCGCCCGCTCAGACAGCGACCATCAGTGGGGAATAACAACAAGAGATCAGGAGCCATGGGGAATACCTTGGATAATCCTTTGGACCGGTTTGTGGAACAGTTCGGCATTGCCGCGAAGCAGGATGGACTGCCTCGCATCGCCGGACGATTGATGGGATGGTTTGTGGTGCATGGTGGCCCCGCATCACTGTCCGAGCTCGCCGACACCCTGAATGTCAGTCGCGCCAGCATCAGCACGAACGCCCGTCTGCTCGAACAGCTCGGTGTACTCGAACGGGTCGCGGTGCCTGGCGAACGCCAGGACTTCTACCGCTTCGCGGAAAATCCGTATGCGCGATTGCTGGAAAGCCATGTCGAGCGCCTGCAGACACGGCTGGATCACCTGACGCAGCTGATGCCGCATGTCGAGGAAGCAGGGCCCGGTGCAGCGTCCCGGGTCAGGGCGATGCGCGAGTTCTACGATCAGGCGATCCTGTCCAACGAAGCGCTGATGACCCAGTTCGAGGACTCGGCGCCAACGGTGATGCGGGCGGCCAACGAGGACTGATCGACCCCGAACCGGCCCTCACACCGGGCCGCGTTCACCAGATCAGATCGTCCGGCACCTTGTAGTCGGCATACGGATCGTCCGGATCCGGCTCGTCACTCTCGGGTTCGGCCCGCCAGACCCATTCGGGCACCTTCTCCGCGATGCGATCGCCGATCGGATGCGGCACCACATGGTGCACACCCGCCCGGCTGACGATGGACAGGCGCCCCGCCGCGAGATCCCCGCGCTGCTCGGCCGTCACCTGCAGCGAGTGAATCCGGCCATCCAGCATGAAATTGTAGGTCTCGCCGTCGTCCGGGCGCTGGAGACCGTGGCGCTCGACCAGCTGGCGCACGGTATTGTCCATGTCCAGCAACTGCTCGCGCCGCTTGCGCTTGGCCTCGATCTCGCGATCCTGTTGCGCCTTCTTGCGGGCCGCGGCCTGCGCCGCCTGCTCGGCCTCCGTCAGAGTCTTCTGCGCGCGCGCCTTCTTGCTCTGCTTGTGGCCTGACTTCTTGCCTGGCTTCTTGGTGGCACGGCGCGCCTGCTCGGGCGTGGCAAGACCGGCCTTCAGCAGCTGGTCGCGAAGCGAATCGCTCATGGGATGAGGTCTGGGAAATCCGATGCGGGCTGCGAAGTGTACTGATCGCGTACCCGCCTGCTCAATCACCGGCCCGGACTGACCCGGGCCCACACCTCAGCGCGACCCGCCCTGGCGCGCCCGCAGACGACCCAGCACCCCCGCCAGCGCGAGCACCAGAGCGGAGCCGAGCGCAAGCGCTCCGCCACTGCCGGTCGGTGGGCGCGATGGACCCGGAGCATCCGGCAGGTCGAGCGCGATCGTCTCCGGCATCGGCGCGGCCGGGTCGTCGCGCGCGCCGACGACGGCGGCCGGCAACAGCGCGGGACGCAGATGCGGGTTGCCCAGCGGCGTCGTGAGCTGCGCCACCAGTTCCGCGGTATCGCTCATCTCGCGCTGGGGCGATACCCAGTTTTCCAGCACGGCTTCGGTCTGACGCAGATGCACCATGGTGTGACCGAACTGGGAGCGCCAGTTGAAGTAGATCAGATTGAGGTTCGCGACCTTCGCCGCAGTCTCGATCGCGGTCGCGGCGACCAGGCCAATCGGTCGATAAACCGAGTCGTAGGTCTGCGCATCATCAAACGGAGCCGAGTCTCGTCCCCCATTGGCGGCCCAGTACAGTTCGTCGGCCACCACGTCCTGCGCACCCGGCCGCCCCATGGAGGTGCCGACCATCTCCACACCCACCGGCTGCAGCGGACTGAGACCGGTAAGCGGCACATAGTTCGGCGCCTGCGGATCCTCGGTCAGATCACTGCCGAACCAGCCATGCGAATCCCCGGACAGCACGATGTTGTCCAGAATTTCGTTATCCCGCAGCCAGCGGTAAAGCGTTCGGCGGTTGTCCGGATAACCGCCCCAGCCGCTGGTATAGAGCTCGGGACCACGGGGATCGAAACCGAACGCGTCCTGGAAAGCCTCGGCGTACTGGTCGTAAAGGGGGGTGTTGATCGTCCCGACCTGGGACATGTTGATCTGATTGACGATGATGTTGTGCCGCGCGCCCCGCGCCTTCGCGGCGAGCAGGGTCTCCTGCAACCACTGCCATTGCCGATCGCCGAGAATCTGCATCTCGGTGGCTTCGGAATCGCGGTGTCGCCGGATATCGATCAACACGATTTCCGCGACGTCCCCGTAATTCAGCGAGCGGTAACTGTAGAACGCATCATCACCGCGTGGCACCGGCACGTTGGTGTTCGGACCCGGCGACTCGGGAAACCGGCCGGAGCCGTCGGGAATGGGCGATCGCAGTGGGCACCACTCGTGGTAGACCTCCCCCGCCTGGGCGCGGGAGATCAGCACGGTGTCGCCATCGCTCGCGTCATCGTAGTCGTGCTGATCCGCCATGATCGCGAACGGCGCACCCAGATGTGCCGCGATCAGGTTCGAGTCCTGGTAGTACAGCGCGTAGCGACGCCGACACTCGCCGACCGAGCGCCAGGCCCGATTGTCGATGTCGTCGTACGGCCGCAACTGCGGGTTGCCGTCCTTGTCCGGGTACTGCCGGCTGGACATGTGGTTGCCGGACACCTCGTAGACATGATCACCGGCATGGGTGATGAGATCGATGTCGCCCCGCTCGCCCATCCGGGCGTAGCCGTTGAAGACGTCCTGCCACCAGGACGTGCAGGCGACATGACCGATGGTCAGCTCGGCCACCCCCTGCCCCGCGGTCGGCGCCGTGCGTGTGCGGCCGATCGGCGAGCGGAACCCCAGCGCCGTGAACGCGTACCAGTAGGTGGTTGCCGGCTGCAGCCCGTCCGCGTCGATCTTGACGGTGAAGTCCCGCGATGCATCGGTGCTGACCATGCCGCCGTTGACCACCTGCGTCAGCTCCGGATCGGTCGCGATCACCCAGGCGACATCCACGGATTCGATGCCTTGCGGGTCGGGCACCTCGTTCACGTCCCAACCCCGGATATCCGGAATGGTGATGCGGGTCCAGAGGATCACCCGGTCGGCCAGGGGATCACCGGAGGCGACGGCGTGCCCGAACGGGATCAGATCAGCGCGGGCGGGATAGTGCCACTCGCCGCCGGGCAGCGCGCGCGAGAACGCCGGCATCCGCTGCGCCCGCCCCGGAACCGCAAATGCCGCACCACCGACCGCGGCGGACGATACCGCGACGGTGCGAAGAAACTCGCGTCGATTCAGAGGAGGCGCCATTCGATCGGATCCCGAGACCAGCCAAGCCGCTCAGCATCGCACATCGACATGTCAGTGGCGTGTCCACGTCAGGACATCGACCGGACGCCGGCGCGACGGCGATTGGTCGCGCCGGAGGACGGGTCAGAGCGTCTTGAGGTACTCGATGATCGCGCGCCGCTCCTGATCGGTCAGCACGTCGGTGAACGTGTGCCCGCCGTTGCCATTGCCGAGAATCCGGGTGTCGTAGACCAGCCGCTTGTCGATCGCACCGGGCGTGGGGTCCGGGATGTTCAGAATCCCGGCCCAGCTGATCGTGCTGTTCAGCAGGTTCTGCAACAGCTGGGGCATGGACGGCCCCTCACCACCGGTCGGGCTGCAATTCGCCAGCGCCGAGCCCGGGATATCGGTACAACCCAGCACGCTGTGCTGCCAGCCAACCGCGTCGAAATCGTAGGCACGCTCCATGGACTGGTCAAAGCCGACGATATCGCCGTCCTGACGCAGACGACGCTGCCAGATGGCGGGCCGCTGCGGGGAGTTCAGCACCTGTTCCAGCGTTGGCACCGAACCGTTGTGCAGATACGGCGCCGTGGCCCACACGCCATACAGCGGCGGCGCCTGATAACCGATCACGCCTTTCTCCCAACCACAAACGCCGGCTGGGCGCCCCACGAGCAGGTCGTCGGCCGTTTCGGTCAGCGGGTTCTTGTCCTCCGGAGCCACATAGCCTGGCACACCCTCGGGATAACCCCAGAACGTCGTATCCCAGCCCTCGCGCAGGCTTGGCGTGAGCATGTCGGAACGCGCCGCATCGGTGCCGATCACGTCCAGCGGCGAGATATGCGCGGCGATGCCCTCCCAGGCCGGCGTCTCGAGAAAGTCCGGATCGTTCACATAGCGCGGGGAATAGGCGCCGTGGCAGGAGGCGCAGGAGCCGTTGCCACCCAGCGGTTCGGGCGCATCGACATTGCCATCCTCGGCCCACAGGTCCTTGGCATGGAACAGCACGGCGCCCTGCTCGGCCAGCTCGGTGTCGATCGCGCCCGGCCATGGCGGCGAGGTGCGCGACAGGAAGAACGCTTCCAGATCCTGGTCCCATTCCTCGATCCGGGTGCGGTAGGGGATGCCGTCAAGACTGAACAGCTCGGCGAATTCCCCCGGCCCCGCCGCCATGATGATGCGCGTGGAATCGTTGGAAACGCCGGCATCGAAGAACTTGCGTGGCCGCACGCCCATGTTCCACCACGGCGGCGTGTCCTGCGTGTGCGCCAGCGGATGCGAGGTATCCGCCACGCCCTGCCCCCCGAACGGCGTCACGAACTTCAACGGGTTGGGGTTCAGGCCCAGGCTGTCGAGATCCAGGACGGTGTTCAGGAACTCGAAGGCGCCGACGGCGTTGTTCTGCCCTCGCTGCTTGATGCCGATGTTGAACAGCGTGTTCACATCCAGCGGCGGCAACACGTCGGCGATGTACTCCGCCTGCGCCCAGGGCATGCCGTCTCGACCGATCATGATCGGATCGTAGTTGTTGTTGCCCAGACCCAGGCTAGCCAGACCCAGCCCCGCGTCATCAGACCCCGGATCGGACAGTTCGCCGCCATGACACAGGAAGCACGCAGCCGTCCCGATCTCGCCGGTCCAGTTGCCGTCGTCATCCTTGAGCTGTCGCAAACCCAGCGGCAACTGCCCTGAGCCGCCGTTCGTGGCGTTCGGGTCCTCTCCGGGCAGTGGATAGGGTTGTCGAACGGCGCCGGGTTCATGCCGTACCGCAGCGAATAGAGCTCGTCGAAATTCTCCGGCCGCTCGTCCAGACCCCAGGTTCGCCAGCTGTCGTTGAACTCCACGGCGGACATCGCCGGCATCGGCAGCACTTCGGTCAGAAAGTGGAAGCCGCGGTCACGTCGCGCCCGGTATTCACCGCAGGTGGTCGGCGCCTGCTCGGATGCAGGCGCATTGACGTGGCAGTCCTCCCACAGGGCGTTGAAGAACACGGCACGGCCGGCATTGGCGCCATCGAGAATCTGCGAGCGGGGGTCTGTCGGCAGCGCGGCACCGTCAGGCTGATCGGCGCAGAAGCTTTCCCAGACATGGGCCGCGCGCTTGCTGCCCAGCAGCGGCAGTTCCTCGAAAGGCGCCTCATCGTCGTCGGAGATGCAGTCCGTTCCCTGCTCGAAGCATTCCAGCAGAATCTTCACCGCCGCATAGGCCGCACCGCCCTGGGGCCAGGGTTTGCCCCCACTGTGCGGCTCGTCCGGGTCCGACGGCTCGAGCAGCAGCAGGCTGCTCTCCACGCCCTCGCCCAGTGCCTCCCAGGCGTCATGAAAACGGTCCCGATCGCCGGCACCATTTGCCGCCAGCAGAAAACGGCGGCCCTCGTCGGTATCCGCGACGCCGCCAGGAATGTGGCAGGTTCGGCAGAAATCGAGGCGGGGCTGCACCTTGTTCAGGAAGTGGTCACCGCCGGCCGGCGTGTCACCGGCCACGGAATCGTCATCGGTTCCACCCGAGTAGTCGCCGGCGCACCCGGCCACGATCAGCAGCGCCAGACACACCGCACCCGTCCGCCACGCAAAGCGTTCAAGACTCGCCGTCATGTTGTCTCCTCCTGGCGGCTTCATGTTGTTGTCTTGCCGCCTGATGTCGCCACTTTCCCTGGCAACTCGCTGGATACTACGGTGAACGGGAGTGGTCACGAAATGACCGAATCGGCCAAGCAGTCGATGGAAACGGCCAGTTCATCGATTTCCGGTAGGCTGGGAAGTCATCACACCAAAGGCCGAATCGAGACCAGCCAAAACCGAGTGCGTCAGCCTGAATGAGTGAATCCCTGACCAACAGCATCGAGATCGCCTGCCCGCCGCAAACGCTTTACGACTACGTCACCCAGCCATGGCGCTGGCACGAGTGGCATCCGAGCTCCAAATCCGCGAAAGCAGACAGTGATGTACTGCAAGCTGGCGACGGCTTCGACGAAGTTGTCGAACTGGAGCCGTTTTCACCGCTGCCGATCCGGCTCAAGCGCGCCACGCGCTACAAGGTGCTCGAAGCAGTGCCGCCCAGCCGCTGGGTCGTGAAAGGCGAGATGAAGGACGGCTGGCTGCAAATCGAATACGACTTCGAGCCAACCACCCATGGCGTCCGGTTCACCCGCACGCTGAGTTATGACGCCGGTGGTCTGAGCTGGCTCTTGATGGGTTTTCTCAAGCCGCGGATGCGGACGCTGTCCGTTGTCGCGTTGAACAACCTCAGGACCCGGCTCGAATCCGCCTGATCAGGTCAGCGTCAGTCCGGCGATTCGTGCCTCGTGGGCCAGCAGCCACTGCTTGCGCTCCAGCCCGCCGCCGTACCCGGTCAGGCTGCCGTTCGCACCGATCACGCGATGGCACGGCACGATGATGGAAATCGGATTTCGGCCGTTCGCCATGCCGACGGCGCGCGAGGCCGTCGGCGCGCCGATCCGGCTGGCGAGTTCGCCATAGGATTCGGTGTGCCCGAACGCGATGTCGCACAGCGCCGCCCAGACGGTTTGCTGAAAGGCCGTCCCCTCGCCCGCCAACGGCAGGTCAAAGTCGGTGCGCTCACCGGCGAAGTACTCGTCGAGTTGGCGCCGGGTGTCGGCGAGCACGGCGTCCTCGGACCAGTCCGCATCGGCGGGAATCGCCGGGCAGCTTGGCGTGTCCATGTAGAGGCCGCACAACGCGGCGCCGTCGCTGACCAGCAGCAACGGCCCGATCGGGCTGTCCATGCGCGTGTGATGTCGGGTCATTGTTGCGTCCTCCTCAATCCGATAACGCCAGCGACTGCCAAAGATGCATCGCCGCATAGCTGCGCCACGGCCGCCAGGCCTCCGCGCGGGTCAACAGTTCGGCTGGCCTGTCGCAGCCGGCCGCGCGCAGCAGCCCCAGGTCACTCTCGGGCAGCGCATCCGGCTGCCCGAGCGCGCGCATGGTCAGGTATTGCACCGTCCATGGGCCGATGCCGGGCAACGCCAGCAGCGCCTGCTGGGTCGGCTCGACATCCGCGCTGGGCGTCAGCACGAGGTTCCCGTCGGCAACCTCTCGGGCAAGCGCCTGGATCGTCCGGGCGCGTCGCTGCGTCAGTCCCTGATCGATGATCTGCTGCAGGCCGGCATCGGCCAGGATCTCAGCGGTCGGCGCCGCACGATTCAATTCAGGCCAGGGCGTTACGACCGGCCGGCCGAACGTGGTCGCGAAGCGGCCGAACACCGTCGTCGCGGCCTTGACCGAAATCTGCTGGCCGAGGATCGCCCGCAGCGCGACCTCGAAGCCATCCAGCGCACCGGGAATGCGCAATCCCGGCGCGCGGCGGACGAAACCCGCCATTAGCGGATCGCCGCCCAGATGCTCGTCGATGACCTCTGGGCTGGCGTTCAGATCAAACAGATGGCGTACGCCGGCAAGCAGATGCCGCAGCACCGGAACCAGAGTGTCGGAGACGGTCAGCCGGAGCTGATCCCGTCCTGGCTCGGGCGCGGCCTGCAGCCAGCCGGTGATGTCGCCAACCTGCACGGTCCGGCGGTAAACGCCACCGTCCACGCGCTCCACCGCTGTCGCACCGCGACTGGCGAGAAACCCGGCCAGGCCGTCCCAGTGCAGCTGCGGCCGATAGCCGAGCTTGAGCACGATGCGCCCATCCTCCGCCGGCTGCGCGCCACGCCGCATGGCGGTCGGGTTCATGCCGTAGCGCAGCTGAAACAGGTGGTTGAACCGCCGCACGCTGGAAAATCCTGCCGCGAACGCGACCTCGGACATGGGCAGGCGCGTATCCGCGATGAGCTGCTTCGCGAGCAGCAGGCGTCGGGTCTGCGCGAGCTGCACCGGAGAGACGCCGTAGGCCTGTTCCACGACACGCCGCAACTGGCGGGCGCCAAGTCCGAGTTCCGCGGCGAGCGTTTCCAGACTGCCGTCGGTCAGCGCGCCGGCGTCGATCCGCGTGAACGCTCGCGCGGCGGTGCGCGACACCGCGTCAATCCTCGACGTACCGGGCGCCAGTTCCGGGCGGCACCGCAGGCAGGGCCGGTACCCGGCGGCCTCGGCGGACGCGGCATTCGCGTAGAACGTGCAACGGTCCCGGCGCGGCAGACGCACGGTGCAAACAGGCCGGCAGAAGATCCCCGTGCTCGACACGCCGACGAAGAACACGCCGTCGAATCGCGTGTCGCGCGACTGCATCGCGGCGTAGCAGATGTCCGGCTCCAGATTCATGGGCGCAGTCTAGTCCTGCCCGTGAACAAACACTCGCCGTTTTCGGACATGACACCCGCCCGCCAGGCACGCGGCAGATTGGACGGTGATTTGCGTGTCACGCACTCTGTACGCGAATCGCATCGGGGCGCCCGTGACAGACCAGACGCCAGCATCAGCCGCCTTCCGCTATTACGACTACTGCCTCGTCGGCATGGTCGCGGTGCTGTTGTGTTCGAACCTGATCGGTCCGGCGAAGGTCTGCGCGGTGACGCTGCCGGTCGTCGGTCTCGTCAGCTTCGGCGCCGGCAACCTGTTCTTTCCGATCAGCTACATCTTCGGCGACATCCTGACCGAGGTATACGGCTACGCCCGGGCACGGCGCGCGATCTGGGCCGGTTTCGTCGCGATGATCTTCGCCAGCGCCATGGCCTGGGTCGTGCTGAACATTCCGGCCGCGGACACGCCCTACAACCGTGAACTGCAACCGGCGCTGGATATCGTGTTCGGCTCCACCGGTCGAATCGTCGCCGCCAGCATCCTCGCGTACTGGGTCGGAGACTTCGTGAACTCCTACGTACTCGCGCGGATGAAGGTGTGGACCCAGGGCCGCTGGCTCTGGACCCGCACCATCGGCTCGACGATCTTCGGTCAGGGCGTGGACTCGCTGCTCTTCTACCCCCTGGCGTTCTACGGCATCTGGGAGACCGACACGCTGTTCGTGGTGATGCTGTTCAACTTCGTGTTCAAGGTCTGCGTGGAGATCGTGCTGACGCCGGCGACCTACGCCGCGGTCGGCTGGCTGAAGCAAACCGAACAGATCGACACCTACGACACCCACACGCATTTCACGCCGTTCTCGCTGGAAGACGAGGGCGAGCGGCGTCACCTCACGGATTGAGGCCGCTGGACCCGGTGCGCCGCGCCAGCGTAGATTGACCGGAGGATGGCCCAAGTCGCCATTCCGGCCCGAGGAGACACGGAGGATCGATGACGATCCCGGCATCCCGCAACGCGGCGGCGACACGGCCCGCCACAATCCCGGTCGAACCGATCACGCGCAGCATCATCAGCGTGCAGCTGCTGGTTCGACTCGGCCGAGACCATGGTCTCGACATCGCCACCTGCCTGCATGACACGGCACTGACACCGGAGACGCTGGACGACTCGCAGGCTGAGATCCGTCCCGAGGACGAGTTGCAGGTCATCCACAACCTTGTCGCGGCCCTGCCCTCGGTGCCCGCGCTGGGACTGGAGGCCGGCAGCCGGTATCACCTGGGCATCTACGGCGTGTGGGGTTTCGCGCTGGCAACCTGCCCGACTCCGCGCGCCCTTGCCGACATCGCGTTGCGCTACCTCGATCTGAGTTTCGCGTTCGTGCGTTTCTCGCTGGAACTGCACGGTGGTATCGGCGTGCTGTTGATGGACGATTCGCGTGTGCCGGCACCGGTGCGCACCTTTGTTCGCGAACGGGATTTCGTCGCGATGAACAATGCGCTGACCGAGGTCATGCCGGGCGTCCGGCCGTTCCGGCGTGTCGATTTCGCGGCACCCGAACCCGCCTACTCCAATGCGTTCGAGCCGATCTGTGGCATCACGCCACACTTCGATCAGCCCACTCATCGCATCGAGTTCCAGCCCGGGTTTCTCGACACCCGGCTGCCGCGCGGCGACGCGCTGATCGCGCGCGCCTGCGAGGATCACTGCCGACGACTGCTGGACCGCAAGCGAACCCGGCAAGGCCTGTCGGTCCAGGTCCGAGATCGCCTGCTGCGAGCACCCCACCGGATGCCGGACTGCGTGACCGTGGCCGCGGAACTGAACCTCTCGCCGCGTTCACTGCGCCGCCACCTGCGAGAAGAAGGCACGTCGTTCCGCACGCTCGCCGACGAAGTCCGGCGCGCGCTGGCGGAGGAGCTGCTGGCAAAGGCGAACCTCAAGCTCGCGGAGGTCGCCAGCCGGCTCGGCTACGCCGACGCGGCCAGCTTCGTCCACGCCTTCAAGCGCTGGACCGGGCAATCACCCAGTGCGTTTCGCCGCGATTTCTGGCGATAAAGCGACCCGGCTGCTACTGCGCGGTGAACCCGCCGTCGACGACGAGTTCGATCCCGGTGCTCCAGCGCGACTGGTCCGAGGCCAGGTAGAGCACGGCGTTCGCCACGTCCGACTGCCGCCCGAACTCGCCCAGCGGATGCGCGTCGATGAACGTCGCCTCGCTGGTGGCCCGGTCCGGCATGATGCCCAGTTCGACGAAGTGATCGAGAAACGCGTTGCCCATGTCGTTGTCGACGACACCCGGATGCACCGAATTCACGCGGATGCCGGTCTTCAGCTTGCCGCATTCCACGGCCACCGCCTTGGTCATCGTCCGCACCGCGCCCTTGGACGCGCAGTAGGCGGACAGCGCCGGCACGCCGATCAGCCCGGCGATGGACGAGATGTTGACGATGGAGCCACCCCGCCCGGCCGGCGCCATCTTGGCGATCGCGTGCTTCATGCCCAGAAACACGCCGGTCACGTTCACGTCCATCACCCGCCGGAACTCGTCCACCGTGAAATCGGTGACCAGCTTCATGTGTTCGATCCCGGCATTGTTCACGACGATGTCGAGCCCGCCGAGTTCATCGAAACAGGCCGCCACCGCCTGCTCCCACTGCGCCTCTGACACGACGTCGTGCACGCGAAACCGGGCGCCGGCGATCCCGGCCGCGGCCGCCCGGCCCTCGGTTTCGAGAATGTCGGTCATCATCACCTTGGCGCCGGCAGCCGCCAGCGTCTGGCTGATCACCAGTCCGAGACCCTTCGCCGCCCCGGAAACCAGGGCCACCTTTCCGTTCAGGTCCACCACGTTCTTGTTCGTCATCTCCACCGCCCTCAAACCTGCCAGGACGGACACCATGACGAACGCGGGCGGCCATCAGGCCACCCGCAAGTGTGGAATCGGAGGTTGCGCAGCGGTGGCAGGCCACCGCGACCGGATCAGGCGGCGGCCGCCTCGGGCTGCGTCGCGCCTGCATCCGCACGCTCGAAGCGCAGCACGCCGTCCTCGATCGGCTCTTTCAGCAGCATGTCGCAGTCGCGCTCGTAGTTGTGCAGCACCCGCCACGGCAGCTTCGTGCCCTGACGCGGAAGACCCGACGCACCCCTGCGGACATATCCCGAGGCCAGTTCGTCCATGATCGACTCGCCGGGCACGCGAACGCCCTCGTCGTCATGCGGTACCACGACGTCATAGTGGTTGCTGTCCATGTGACGCAGCAGACGGCAGAGATATTCGGCGGCCAGATCGGCCTTCAGCGTCCAGGGCGCGTTGATGTAGCCAAAGATGTAGCCGAAGTTCGGCACGTCCTCGACCAGCACGCCCTTGTAGGTCATCCGGTCGCTGGTCGGCTGGGATTCGCCATCGAGCTGCATCTGCATGCCGCCGAGCATCTGCAACTCCAGACCGGTGGCCGAGATGATGATGTCGGCTTCCAGTTCCCGGCCGGACTTCAGGCGGATGCCGCTTTCGGTGAAGGTGTCGATGTGGTCGGTGACGATCGACGCCTCGCCCTTGCGGATGGCGGCGAACAAATCGCCGTCCGGCACGGCGCAAAGCCGTTCGTCCCAGGGGTTGTAGCTGGGTTCGAAGTGCGACATGTCGCCGTTCTTGCCGAGTTGGCGTTTCACCCCGGACAGCAGCATCCGGCGCGTCGCCTTGGGCCAGCGCTTGGCGGCCTTGTAGATCATGCGCTGGAGCACGATGTTCCGCTTGCGGGCCATGCCGTAGACCATCGACGACGGCAGCACCCTGGACAGGGTTTCCGACAGTTTGTCGAAGCCGGGCACGCTGAAGATGTAGCTGGGTGAACGCTGGAGCATGGTCACATGCGCCGCCTTGCCCGCCATCGCCGGCACCAGCGTCACCGAGGTCGCGCCGCTGCCGATGATGACCACGCGCTTGCCGCTGTAGTCCAGGTCTTCCGGCCAGTGCTGCGGGTGAATCAGCTCACCCTTGAAGTCATCGGCGCCCGGGAAGACCGGCATGTGGCCATGGTCGTAGTTGTAGTAGCCGGTGCAGGGAATCAGGAAGCGGGACTCGAACTGCTGCGCCTCGCCGGTCTCCTCGTTCACCGCCGTGACGATCCAGCGCCGACGCGCGGTATCCCAGTTCGCGACGTTAGTCTTCAGGCCGAAATGGATGTGCTCGTCGACACCGTATTCCTTCGCGGTCTCGCCGATGTACTGGCGGATCGACGGGCCATCGGCCAGCACCTTCAGCGCATGCCAGGGCCGGAACTTGTAGCCGAAGCTGAACATGTCCGAGTCCGAACGAATGCCCGGATAGCGGAACAGGTCCCAGGTGCCGCCCAGGCGCTGGCGTCGTTCGATGATCGCCAGGCTGAGATTCGGGCAGTCCTTGGCCAGGTGACAGGCCATGCCGATGCCGGACAGGCCGGCGCCGATGACGAGGACGTCAACAGTCGTTGTGTTCATGATGTGGTTCGCCTCCATCCAAGCGATTTGACGCGGCGGGCCACCTGCCGGTGACGGGCGACCGCATGATTGACTATGCCAGAATTTCCCGAAACGTTACATCGTTCGATGTCATATTCAATTGACCGTCGAATGCGCGATCAGCGGCGGCGGGGTCACTGGCCTTCGAAAATCGCATTGCGGACCTGCCACAGCTCGGGGAACAGGAAGTCCTCCATACCGTCGATCGCGGTTTGCTGCAGATAACGCAGCCCGGCCGAGCCGCCGGTTCCGGTGGAGCGGCCAATCACCCGAGCCACCGTGGTCAGATGGCGGAAGCGCCAGCGCCGGAACGCGTCCTCCAGATCGATCAGCCGTTCACCGAGCTGGAACAGCGACATCTGCGCGCCCTGATCGTCGTAGATCCGCTTCCAGGTCGCGAACACCGCAGGATCATGCGCCAGACCCTCGCTGTAGTCGGCGCCGCGCTCCGGCCGCGGAGCGATACCCGCATCCGGAAAGCGCCGCGACAGCAGGTGCACGGCGGCGTCGTAAATGCTCGGCTCGGCGCAGCGTCGGATCAGCGCCTCCTGCACCGCCGGGTCGCGATGCATGGCGATCACATCCACCTGCCGGACCTCCTCGCCGGTGTCGAAACTGCGTATGCGCCGCTTCTCGCCCAGCAGGAACTCGATCTCCCGGTTCTGCACGGACTGGAAGCCCGACGCGCCGTCGCGACCGACGCTTTCCCGGAACACCTGAAACTCGGTGGGCGACAGCGTGGACAGCACATCCCAGGTCCGGATTTGCACAAGCTGGATCTGGTGCACGCGCGAGAGGATCTTGTACGCCCGCAATTCGTCGTCCGCGTACAGCGCGCGGCGGGCGCCCTCCAGCTCGTGGATCATCAGCTTGAACCACAGCTCCTTGGCCTGATGAATCGTCAGGAACAGCAGTTCGCTGTCGGCTTCGGTGGCGCAGTCCTGCGCGGACAGCAACTTGTCCAGGTGCAGGTAGCTGCTGTAGGTGTTCTGGGTCATCGGGGCGTCGTCCTCGCTCGCTTCCGCCTGTTATGTGATCAGTCGAACGTCTCACCAAGATAGACGATGCCGTCCTCGACGTAGACGAACACCGGCGTGAGCCGGTCGCCGCGACATGGCCCGGCCACGCACCGACCGCCATCCACCTCGAACATCGCGCCGTGCAGCGAGCACTGGATGTAGCGTCCGTCCGGTGTCAGGAACCGCCCCGGCTGCCAGTCCATCGGCGAATCGGTGTGGGGACAGCTGTTCAGATAGCCGTGAACCTGACCGTCGAGGTGCACGAGACACAGCGAGTAGCCGTAGGGATGCTCGGGCAGGTCGAGCCGCGCGCTGCCCGGATCACCCAGCTCGGCCAGTCGACACAGGCGGCGCATCGTCAGAGCTTGAGCTGGCTGGCGGCCGCGGCGTCGGCCAGATGTTCGCGCAGCCGGCGGGCAATCCACAGCAGCAGCAGCAGTGCCGGCAGCACCATCAGCGACGTCAGCAGGAAGAACAGTGCCCAGTTGCCGCCCATCCAGTCCACCACCGCCCCGCTGGGCGAGGCCAGCAACGTGCGCCCCAGATTGCCCAGCGACGCCATCAGCGCGTACTGCGTCGCGGAGAAGGCGTGACTGGTCAGAAACGAGATGAACGCGACGAAGGCCACGGTGGAATACGCGCCGGTGAAGTTGTCCAGCATCACCGCGACGGCGAACAGCCAGGACTCCGGCCCGACCAGCGCGATCAGCGAGAACAGCAGATTGGTCGCGCCCATCGCCAGCCCGCCGATGATCAGCCCGCGGATGATGCCGAAGCGGGCGTTGAACACGCTGGCCACCACGGCGAACACGATGGTCACGACCCAGCCAAACAGCTTGGAGAACGTGCCGATCTGCGTGTCGGAATAGCCCACCTGCTTGTAGAACACGATGGACATGCGACCGAGGAAGGCCTCGCCCAGCTTGAACAGGATGATGAACGCGAGAATCGCCAGGCCCAGCTTGATCCCGTTGCGGACGAAGTATTCGCGAAACGGCGGCCAGTAGGTCTGCCAGAGCCACAGCAGCGGCTGGCGCACGGCCCGCTCGTTCGGCAGCGCGTGACTCGGCGGCTCCGGCGCGCGCAACGTGACCAGCAGCAGCGGCAGCCACACCAGCGCGAGCAGGCCGTAGATGTGACTCCAGCTCCAGTCGGTCTCGCCCGAGACCAGAAACGCCAGCGCGCCGGTCAGGCTGTAGCCGGTCCACCACCCAGCCGTGGCCGCGGCGGCGCCGTGCGAAATCGCGCCCTGCTCGTGACGTGGAATCACGTCGATGCGGTAGGCGTCGATCGCCACATCCATGGTCGCCCCGGCCGTGGCGATACCCAGCGCGACCAGGCTGGTCCAGAACAGCCCCTGCGACGGATCGACCTGCGTCATCCCCAGCGTCATCACCAGCAGCACAAGCTGCATCGCGGCGATCCAGCCGCGGCGGCGACCCAGGCGCCCGAGTCCGGGCAGCCGCAAACCGTCCAGCAGCGGCGCCCACAGGAAATTCATCGCGTAGACGCCACCCACGATGCCGAAGACGCCGATCGCGGTCCGCGTCAGTCCGGCCTCGACCAGCCAGGCGCTCATCGCCGAACCGAACAGCACCCAGGGCATGCCGCTGGCGATCCCCAGCAAAAACACCGTCTCGACCCGCGGATCCCGGAACGCGCGCAGCGACTCGCGCAGGCTCTCGGGCTGGCGGGTGGTCTCGCTCACGCGGGAATCTTCGTCGCGTAGTCGATGGTCAGCGGCGCGTGATCGGAAAATCGCTCGTCCTTGTAGACGGCCGTGGATTCGATCGCGTCCTTCAGGCTCGGCGTGACCATCTGGTAGTCAATGCGCCAGCCGACGTTCTTCGCCCAGGCCTGGCCGCGGTTCGACCACCAGGTGTACTGATCCGGCTCCTGGTTCACGACGCGGAAGGCGTCGATCCAGCCGACCTCGTCGAACAGCGTGTCCAGCCACGCCCGTTCCTCGGGCAGGAAGCCGGAGTTCTTCTGATTCGACTTCCAGTTCTTCAGGTCGATGTTCTTGTGCGCGATGTTCCAGTCACCGCACAGCACGTAGTCGCGGCCGTCGGCGATCATCTCGCGCAGACGCGGCATGTACAGATCCAGGAAGCGCCACTTGGATTCCTGCCGGTGGTCGCCCGACGAGCCGCTGGGCAGATAAAGCGACACCACCGACAGATTGCCGAACCGGGCCTCGATCGCCCGCCCCTCGGCATCGAACTCCTCGAAGCCGAACCCCCAGTGCACGGAATCCGGCTCGTGCGGCGTGTAAAGCGCCACGCCGCTGTAGCCGGGCTTGTTCGCATCGCAGTAGTAGGCATGCCAGCCGTCCGGGAAGAACGTCTCGTCAAGCTGGTTGATCTTGGCCTTGGTCTCCTGAATGCAGACGACATCGGCGTTCTGCTTCGGAAGCCAGTCGAAGAATCCCTTGCGGGCCGCGGCGCGGATGCCGTTGGCGTTGAGCGAGATGATGCGCATGTTGTCCGTGCGTTGTGATGACGGTGAGGCTGCCGCCCCGGCCCGCCGGGCACTGGGACCGGAAGCAGGCGACGCGGCGCAGTCGGGGCCGGTATCATAGAAGCTCCGTCCCGCCCCGGCCACGAGACGCGCATGACGCCCGCTGCAAAGACGCTGATCCACACGGCCCTCGACCGCGGTGCGCTGAAGCTTGGCAGCTTCACGCTCAAGTCCGGTCGGCCAAGCCCCTATTTCTTCAACTTCGGCGCACTGGACAACGGCGAAGCGCTGCTGCAGGCCGCCGAGGCCTACGCCGACCTGCTGATGGACGCCGAGTTCGACGTGCTGTTCGGCCCGGCCTACAAGGGCATTCCGCTGGCGGCGGCCATCGCCGTCGTCATGGCCCGGCGCGGACGCTCCGTGGCCTACGCCTACAACCGCAAGGAAGCGAAGGATCACGGCGAGGGCGGCAATCTGGTCGGCGCACCGGTCACGGGCCGGGTCGCACTGGTCGACGACGTGGTCACCGCGGGCACGGCAATCCGGCAGGCGATCGGTCTGGTCCGCGAAGCCGGTGGCACACCGGTGCTGGCCGTCGTCGCGCTGGATCGGCAGGAAGCCGGCCCGGATGGCCGTTCGCCGCTGGCCAGCCTGGCCGACCACGAACAGATCGAAGTGCGCTCGCTGTTCACCGCCGCCGACGTGGCGGAAACCATCGACGCGACTCAACCCGATGCCGCGGCCGCCATCCGACGCCACCTGGGCGAATATGGCGCCGGTGTCGCCCGTGCCAGCTGACCGGAAAGCGACGCCGATGCATCAGATTTCCGACGCCGACCGGGCATTCCGCGCGGCCTTCGAATCGGGCGAGTGGCCCACGGACGCCTTCGACCATGGCGCGCATGTGCGATTGGCCTATGTCTATCTCTGCGAGCTGCCGGCCGATGCGGCCTGCGATGCGATCACGACGGCCATCCGGCACTACCTGGCTCATCATGGCCTGCCGGCGGACAAGTTCCACGTCACGCTGACCCGCGCGTGGACTCTCGCGGTGAAGCATTTCATGGAGCAGTCGCCGGCCAGCCGCTCAGCGGACGCGTTCCTCGCCGCGCATCCGCGCTTGCGCGACAGTCGCATCATGCTGACCCACTATTCGGAGTCGCGGTTGTTCTCGGCGGCGGCGCGCACGGCGTTCGTACCGCCGGACATCGAGCCGATCCCCTGCTACGCCTGACTGACGACAGCGACACGCCACCGGAGACTGGCATGACACGACTGATCACCTTGCTGTTGCTGATGGCCTTCGCCAGCGCCGGTTTCGCGCAGCAGAAACTCTATCGCTGGGTCGACGAGAATGGTCAGGTCCACTACGGCGACCGCATTCCGCCGCAATACGCCAAGACCGAGCGCGAAGAGATCAACGAGCGCGGCGTCGTCGTGAACGTGAAAGCACGCGAGAAAACCGCCGAGGAAGTGGCCGCCGAGCAGGCCGCCGCCGAGGCCGCGGAGCTGGAGGTTCAGCGCGCCGAGGAACAGGCCCGCTACGACCGCTACCTGCTGTCGTCCTACAACAGCGTGGCCGACCTGATGGCGGTGCGCGATGACCGCCTCAACCTGCTCGACTCAAGACTGGAGTTGGCGCGCAAGAACGTCACTGACACCGAAAAGACATTGACCACACTGATCGAGCGCCGCAAGAAACTCGAGGAAGGCGATCGAGCTGTTCCGGCCAAGCTCGAACAGCAGATCACCGAGTTCGAATCCAGCCTGGTCAACGGCCTGCGCAGCGTCAGCGGCCTGGAAGAGGAACAGGTCGCCACGCGTCGCAAGTTCACCGACGACATCGAGCGCTACCTCGAATTGCGCAACCAGAGCGTGGCAACCACGCCGTAAACGGTTCAAACTGCCGACTGCCCGTTCGCTCGTCGCTCGGGCCGCCATTCGACTGCAGGACAACCGCGTTGCGTTATTCACGTATTGTCGGCACGGGCAGCTATCTGCCCGAGCGGATCGTCACCAATACCGAACTCGAATCCCGCATCGACACCAACGATGCCTGGATCGTCTCCCGCACAGGCATCGAGGCGCGCCACGTTGCCGCGGAGCAGGAATCCACCAGCGATCTCGCCCAGCGTGCGGCCGAGCGCGCCATGGAGGCCGCTGGCGTGACCACCGACGACATCGACCTGATCATCGTCGCCACCACCACGTCGGACATGGTGTTCCCGTCCACCGCCTGCATCCTGCAGGCCAAGCTGGGCATCAAGCAGGGCGCCGCATTCGACGTGCAGGCCGTCTGCACCGGCTTCATCTACGCGCTCGCCACCGCCGACAAGATGGTCGCCAGCGGCATGCACAAATGCGCCCTGGTGGTCGGCGCCGAAGTCTTCTCGCGCCTGCTGGACTGGAACGACCGACGCACCTGCGTGCTGTTCGGCGACGGCGCCGGCGCGGTTGTCATCAAGCAGAGCGACGAGCCCGGCATCTACTCCAGCCACCTGCATGCCGACGGCAACTACGCGCATATCCTGCGTGTGACCGGCGGCATCGCCGAAGGCAAGGTTCGCGGCAACCCCTACCTGGAAATGGACGGCCAGGCCGTGTTCAAGCTCGCCGTCCGCGTGCTTGGCGAATGCGCGCAGGAAGCGCTGGCCCACAACGGCATGAGCTCCGACCAGCTGGACTGGCTGATTCCGCACCAGGCCAACATGCGGATCATCAAGGCCACGGCCGACCGGCTGAAGCTGCCGATGGAGCAGGTCGTCACCACCGTCGCCCGCCACGGCAACACCTCCGCCGCCTCCGTCCCGCTCGCGCTGGACGCCGCCGTGCGCGACGGCCGCGTACAACCCGGCCAGAATGTCATGCTGCAAGGCGTGGGCGGGGGCATGACCTGGGGCTCGATTCTGCTGCGCTGGTAGGCGCGCATCGGCGCTAGTCCGGCCGCAATTCCTCGTCGCGGAGCTGCCGGTACTCGTCATACGACATCTCGGCCTGCGCCTCGCAGGACACCCGCTGGCTTTCGTCCAGCTTGTCGCAATCCTCCGCCCGCCAGGATTCCGAACTGTCGTAGATCGAACGGTACGTGCAGGCGCTCAAAGCCAGAGCGACCGCCAGTCCGGCTGTCATCCATCTTTGCATCACAAACCTCTTCCTAGCGGATCATCCGATCAAAGCATTGCAGTTCGGCAATGCACGAACCAACACGAACCCGTGCCCATGGACACGACATCCATCTGAAACCCATGCGTGCGGACACGCGTCCTGACTGTAACGACCTCCGAGGTCGTTGCTCCCTCCCCCGCCGGCTGTTTCACTCACTGATACAGTCGTCCGCAAGAACAGTCCCATGCCCTCACGTCTGGAAGCCTGCTTCATCGCAAATGCCACGGTGCTGTGCACGCATCAGATTGATGCCGCGTACTGGCATGAGTGGGAGCTGTTCCTGTTACCGGGAGGCAACCAGCTCAATCTGCTGCTGAACCTCCCGATCGTGGCATCGGTGTTTTTCGCCTTCGGCCTGGTCGCCAGCCGATCTCGGCATGCCAGCAAGGCTCACATTTATCTGGCTGCGTTGGGGTTCCTCACGGTGGTGCTGCACACGATGTTCTTCGTCATGGGACACACGCAGTTCCTGCAAACAGTATCGCTGGCCTTGCTGGCGGCGACCGGCCTGCTGTCCACGCTGCAGCTCGTGTTTGTGCATGCCGAGCGATGATCCAGCTTCCGCAACGGAGAATGCCATGACATCAATGACCGGGCGCTGCGGCTGCGGCGCCGTTCGTTTCGAAGTGACCCAGGAGCCGATGCTTCGGGTGCTCTGCCATTGCACCATC
>NZ_CAXFCL010000320.1:0-2735 GCF_964000955.1 uncultured Abyssibacter sp. | reverse complement strand
GCCGGTGAGCACCAGCTCGTCCATCGGCAGACTCATGTCCTCGGGCAGCACTTCCACGCGCATGCCGATCTTGGGCGAGCCGAACACGTCGATTTTGTAGGCCATGGCGATGTCCCAGGCCGGGGTGATTTCCTCGGCGACGGTCCATTGCGCGGTCAGGTCGATCACCGGAAGACCGTCGGAGATGCCCAGCCAGCGGGCGAGAATGCCGGCCACCGTGCCGGCCTTCACGTCCCGCCCGGGTACGTCGAGATCTTCGGTCGCGTGGGCGAATTCCACCTCGCAGCGGATGTCGTCCAGCGGGTGGTTGAGGGCGTGGGCCACGGCCTCCACGGCATCGCCGAAGGGCAGGGTGGCCTGCTCGATTGCCTGGCCGTGGCCGGCATCACCGGCCGGGCGGCCCCAGCCCAGCGCGTCCTGGTTGGCGTCCTCGGCCCACAGGCCGATGTTGAAGGACTCGACCACGCGGATCTGGTTCACCTCCTGACACATGCTGGTGGCGGTGCAGACGAGGTTGTCGACCCAGCCCGGGTTGATGCCGCTGCCGAACAGGCTGGCGCTGCCGGCTTCGGCCGCGGCCTGCAAGGTCTCGCGGGCGGCTTGCCCGTAGCCGCGTCCGGTCAGGAAGCTGGCCGTGGTGGCGATGTTGACGCCGGCGCGGAGGATCGTCGCCATCTGCTCCACGTCCGGGTGCAGCGGCATGTAGACCACGCAGTCGGGCTTCAGCGCGAGCAGGGCGTCGAGGTCGTTGGTGGCCTTGACGCCGATGTCGCGGCCCAGTCCGGCCAGTTCGCCGACATCCTTGCCGACCTTGCTTTCGCTGAACGCGTACAGGCCGACCAGTTCGAGATTCGGGCGGTCCAGAATCGCCTTGATCGATGCGCAGGCGACCTTGCCGGTGGTCCATTGCACGAGCCGGATCGGTCGGGTTTCGCTGTTCATCGTGTCTCCATTGTTGTTGTCGTGTTTGTTATGAGTGCCGGTCAGTCCGGTGGCCGCGCGAGCAGACGCCTGGGCAGCCGGACCGACAGGATTGGCGTGACGAGATCCAGGCGCAGGCGCGTGAGCCGGGAGCTGGCGATGCGCCAGCCGGCGTCGCTCAGGCGGTAGGTTTCGCGGTAGTGGCCGTAACCACGCATGGAGAGCCCTGGCGCGAAGCGCACGACATCCTCCATCGCCCAGATGCCGGTCGCGGTGGTTTCCGAGGTCAGCGTGAGTTCCGGCGCGTGCACCTGGTGCACGGTGATCCGCGATGGTTTGCCCAGCATGACGCGCACGAACGCGACGAAGGCATCGGCGCCTTCGATGCGCTTGCCGCCGGAGTCGGTGGTGTCACCCACGAAGTCATCGGTGAACAGCTCACGCCAGGCGCTCCAGTCCTTGGCGTCGAGCAGCCGGCAGTAGCGGGCCTTGAGCTGCTGGAGTTGGTCGCTGGTGGCGAAATCCATGTCGCGCCGGGCTCAGCGGCCCTTCCACGCCGGCTGGCGTTTTTCGGAAAAGGCCAGCGGTCCTTCCTGGGCGTCTTGACTGAGATAGCAGGCTTCCGAGGCATGCCGCGCGGCCTTCAGAGCCGCCGCCCGACCCATCTCGGTGGCCAGCATCACGGTCTCGCGACCGGCCCGGACCGAGAGCGGCGCGGCATCGAGTACCTCCCGGGCCAGCGTCAGCGCCGTGTTCATCAGGTTCTTCGGTGATGACAGCCGATTGACCAGGCCGATTTCGTAGGCGCGCTGCGCGGTGATCGGCTTACCGGTGAGAATGATCTCCATCATGATCCGCTGCGGAATCATGTGGATCAGCGGCGCCGCCCAGGGCGAGCTGCGGCCGACCTTGACCTCGGTGATCGCGAACCGGGCCTCGGTGCTGGCTACGCAGAGATCGCAGGCCTGGGCGATCATCCAGCCGCCGGCGTAGGCCGCGCCGTTGACCGCGGCGATGGTCGGCTTGGTCAGTTCGATGTTGTCGCCCGGCACCGGAAACATGTCGCGCGGTGGCACCTGAAGCTGGCGCTCCACCATTTCCTTGAGATCGCCGCCGGCGCAGAAGGCCTGGTCACCGGTGCCGGTGAGAATCGCGACGCGAAGGGCATCATCCCGTTCGAAGCGATCCCAGGCGGTGAACAGACCCTGGCGCACCTCCAGGCTCAGGGCGTTGCGGGTGTCCGGCCGGTTGATCGTGATGACGGCGATACCGTCCTTGCGTGCTTCGAACAGAACGGCCGGATCCATTAGTACCCTCGTTGCTGGATGGAATGCGCGGCCCGATCCAGGTCTTCGCGGAAGTCCGGATGCGCGATGGCGATCAGCCGCCGCGTGCGCTCCGCCAGGGTCTGGCCCTTGAGTTCGGCCGCGCCGAATTCGGTGACGATGACGTCCACCTCGCTGCGGGCGGTGGTCACCGGGCCGGACAGCGTGGGCGTGATTCGGCTGAGGTTGCCGCCCTTGGCGGTGGCGGGCAGGGCGATGATCGAATGCCCGCCGGGCGAGCGGGCGCCGGCGCGAACGTAGTCCACCTGACCGCCGGTGCCACCGAAATAGCGGTCACCGCTTTGCTCGGCGTTGACCTGCCCGGTGAGGTCGATCTCGACCGCGGAATTGATCGTCACCAGCTTGTCGAGTTTCGCCAGCACCGCGGCGTCGTGGGTGTAGTCGGCGCGACGCAGGCCAAGCTGCGGGTTGCGATCGGCGAAGGCGTACAGGCGCCGGGTGCCGATCAGCGCGCCGGTGATCGACACG
>NZ_CAXFCL010000319.1:0-31458 GCF_964000955.1 uncultured Abyssibacter sp. | reverse complement strand
CGACCTCTTCGATACCTTCATCCCGACCGTGGAGGATGAGCTGCAAGTGCGTTGGGCGCATGCCTCGGGGCGCGCGCATGGCCGTGAGACCAAGCGCTACGAGTCGCGCATCGACGCGATGAACTTCGCGCTGGAGCACGATGATGGTCAGTCCCTGCGCAAGCTGGAACGCGCCGATGTCGTGCTGATTGCGCCGTCGCGTTGCGGGAAGACGCCGACATCCCTCTACCTGGCGCTGCAGCACGGCGTGTTCGCGGCGAACTATCCGCTGACCGAGGAAGACCTGGAGAAGGGGCAGCTGCCAGAACCGCTGAAGGATCAGAAGCACAAGCTCTACGGGCTGATCATCGATGCGACGCGACTCGCGCAAATCCGCGAGGAACGTCGCCCCGGCAGCAAATATGCGTCGATTCAGCAGGCCAGTTACGAGCTTCGGCAGGCGACCAAGCTCTACAAGAAGTTCGGTATCCCGTTCTCCGATTCGACGAACATGTCGGTGGAGGAGATCGCGACCATGGTGATGCAGGAAAAGAATCTGCGCCGGCAGCGGTTCTGAGCCGCGGGTTCGCCAGGCTGGTCGGACTTGCGGCGGCCTCGTCCGGCAGGGATCATCACCCCCAGATCGGTCTCCAAGACCGCGGACAGAATAATCAAGGAGGAGACATGTCCGAGCCATTGTTTGGTCTGATGATGGATTACCCGCTGACGGTCACGCAGATCATGCGTCACGCCGAGCGGGTTTACCCCAACGGCGAGATCGTTTCGGTCACCGCCGACAATCCCAACCATCGCTGCACCTACTCCGAGATGTTCGCGCGGGCCCGCAAGCTGGCGAACGTGCTGGATGCGTTAGGTGTGAAACGGGGTGACCGGGTCGCGACGCTGGCCTGGAACGACTACCGGCACATGGAGCTTTACTACGCCATCCAGTGCAGCGGCTTCGTCTGCCACACGATCAATCCGCGACTGTTCCCGGATCAGGTCGAGTACATCGTCAATCACGCCGAAGACCAGTACATCTTCGTCGACAAGCTGGTGTTTCCGCTGATCGAGAAGCTGGCGCCGGTGTTCGAGACGGTGAAGGGCATCGTCGTGCTGACCGACGAGGCGAACATGCCCGACACGGCTCTGGACAACGTCCACTGCTACGAGACCCTGCTGGCCGATGCCTCCGACGTGTTCGACTGGCCGGAGCTGGACGAGCGGGAAGCCTGCGCGCTCTGCTACACCTCCGGCACCACCGGTCATCCCAAGGGCGTGCTGTACAGCCATCGATCCACGGTAATCCATGCCTTTGGTGCCAACGGTGGCGAGTCCATCGGTTTCCGCAACCACGACTCCGTGTTGCCGGTGGTGCCGATGTTCCACGTCAACGCCTGGGCGGTGCCGTACTGCACGCTGATGGTCGGTTCCAAGCTGGTGTTCCCGGGCCCGAAAATGGGTGACGGCGAAACCCTGGCCAACCTGATCAATGCCGAGAAGGTCACCATCGCGCTGGGCGTGCCCACCGTCTGGCTGGGGCTGCTCAAGCATCTCCAGGATTCGGGCAAGACGGTCGAAACCCTGGAGCGCACCGTGGTCGGCGGCTCGGCCTGCCCGATCGCGATCATGGACGCCTTCCGCGAGCAGTATGGCGTCGAGACCATCCATGCCTGGGGCATGACCGAGATGAGCCCGCTGGGCACGATCAACCTGCCGCCGCGCGGTTTCGAGGAGCTGTCGCCGGAGCAGCAGAGCGCGCTCAGGGCCAAGCAGGGCCGCCCCGCGTTCGGCGTCGAGATGAAGATCGTCGACGACGATGGTAACGAGCTGCCCTGGGACGGCGTGGCCTTTGGCCGGCTGAAGGTTCGCGGACCGTGGATCTGCTCGGCCTACTACAAGCGCAACGACACCGATGCGCATGACGCCGACGGCTGGTTCGACACCGGGGACGTTGCCACCATGGACACCATGGGCGTGATGCAGATCACCGACCGGGCCAAGGACGTCATCAAGTCCGGTGGTGAATGGATCAGTTCCATCGATCTGGAGAATGTGGCGATGTCGCATCCGGACGTGGCGGAAGCCGCGGTGATCGGCGTGCCGCACGAGAAGTGGGCGGAGCGGCCGCTGCTGGTCATCGTGCCCAAGCCGGGCAAGTCGCCGACCGCCGGCGATATCCTCAAGCACTTCGAGGGCAAGATCGCCAACTGGTGGATGCCGGACGATGTGCAGTTCGTTGACGAACTGCCGCACACGGCCACCGGCAAGATCAGCAAGCTGAATCTGCGCAAGCAGTTCGCCGACTACAAGCTGCCGTCCACGGCCGCCTGAGCCCGCGGGTCCGGTCAGGGCAGGGGGATCTCGACCAGAGCGGCCGGCAGACGCTCGCTGGCCACGAAGGCGAGATTCCCCTCGGCTGTCAGGTCGCCTGCCTCGGTCTGCGCGAGCTGGGGCAGGTCGATGATCCGTGGCGCCCGGTTCAGTGCCCGCAGCCAGGGTTCGCCCGGGACCCGGGTGTAGAGATAGGCGTCCTTGTAGGTCACCACCAGCGCCCGGTCCGCGGCGGCTGAGAAGCTCATCGCCGTGGGCTGGCTGCGATAGCGGCCGAATCGAGGGTCCTCGGCCCGATCCGCTGGGGTCGGCGGCGGGATGGAGCTCACCGCGCCGAGAAATTCGGCGGTGACGACCCCGGTGCTTGCGCCCAGGGGTACGCGATAAAGCCGTGGCGGAGCATCCCGCTTGCTCAGCAGGTAGACCGCCCGTTCCGTCTCGTCCACCGCCACAGCCTCGTAGTCGCGGGGGCCGTCCGGGTAGGTCACGTTCAGTGTTCGCGCCGGCGAAACGGGCGCGGTCGTCGTGATCGGTTCGCTGACGACATGCAACTGCACCGTCGGTCGCACGCCCCGGTTATCGCCGACATCGGCGATCAGAAGATAGTGGTTGTCGTCTTCGGAGTATGCCGCCAGGTCTTCCCAGTCGGTGTTGGTGACACCGGTGATATCGACGCTGCCCAGCGATCGGCCGTCGTGATCCGATGCGTAAAGCCTGGCCGCGCCGCTGCTGTCGTTGTGCAGCCAGAGCCTCCCCGGCTCGGCGCGGGAGACGGCGAGGCCGCTGGCTTCATCGATTTCCCGGTCCGTCAGTGTCAGAATTCGACCTGGACCGTCCGGTAGTGAAGCAGGAGTGTTGCCAGTGCAGGCCGAAATTCCGATCAATGCGATGAGGCCTGATGCAAGGTGGGGCAGCGATGTCCTGCTGGCACGGTCTGGGATGCGCATGGGTTCGGGACGGCTGGGCATTCCCCTCATGCTACGGCCCGCAGTGGCATTGGCGCATGGCTGAGCTGTCCGAGACGCTGGTTCAGCCGCGGATGCCGCGGGGCGCCGCCGCCAGCCTGGCGGCGCTGGCCATGTTGCTGGGGCTGGGTGCGATGTTCGCGCCGCAGATTCAGCAGTGGTGGCCCGGCGGGTTGTCGGAGAACATGTCCCTGCGCGCATCGGCGGCGCTGATCCTGTGTTCGACCTCCCTGCTGATGCTGCTCTTCCGGCTGCGTCGCCTGGGTTTGATGGTCGCGATTGTCGGCGTTCTGTTCGCCGCGGCGGAAGTTCTGGATCTCTCCCTGTCGGCCCTGATTCCGCTCGAGTTGCCCGGCGGTCATTCCGAAGGTGGACGGGCGCTGGGACTGACCCTGTTCGCCGCCTGCACCGCGACGCTGCTGATGGCCTGGACCCGATCCGGGGCGAGCCGCTGGGCCGGGGTGGAGCTGACAACGGCGTTTCTCGTCGCGGCGGGCGCCGTGGGCATCCTGTCGGCGGGCGGTGCGGGTGGTTCGGCGCTCGGGATCGGTGCGGCGCTGCCGACACCGGCGGCGCTGGGCGTGATGCTCGTCGGACTGGGATTGCAGGGGCTGATTCTGGACCCCACCGCGAGCCGGCGCCGTCGCCTGCGACCGTTGATGTTCGCGCTGTCCGTCGTCGCCCTCGGCATCTGGCTGGCCGTGGCGCTGGCGCAGGCGAAACCGGATTCCGGTCTGGATGCGGCCGTGCTCGTGCTCGTGCTGGCGACCGGGCCGGTGGGCGCCTGGGTGCTGGCGCGCAACAGCCATGTCGACGAGATGCCAACCACCGAGACGACCTACTCGCCGGTGGTGGAATCGCACGCGCTGGAACAACTGCGCGTGCTGGCGGAGACCAGTGAGCAGGGCATCTGCGTGGTGGACGGCAACGGTCGCCTGACGCTGTTCAACGGCGCTCTGCAGGATCTTTACGGCTTTCGCGACAAGCCGTTTCTCGGCCACGCGTCGGCCAACGTGTTTCGCATCTACGAGGCGGACTCGGGGATGGCGGTGCCGTGGAACAAGACGCCGCTGGCGCGCGCGATGCGCGGGCAGCGCATCGAGGGTTACGAATTCAGCTTTCATCGCCGCGACGGCTCGGTGGCGCTCGCCCGCGCCAGCGCGCATCCGGTTCGCGACCAGCGCGGCATGGGCATCGGCGCGATCATGAGCGTGGAGGACGTGACCGAAGCGCGCCAGCAGGCGGAGCTGCTTCGTCGGCAGGCCGAACTGGTGTCGCGCACCGGTGCCGAGCTGGAGCGCGTGGCGTTCATCGCGGCTCATCATCTGCAGGAGCCGGTGCGCGGCATCAGCAGCTACGCGCAGTTGCTTTCGCGGCGGGTTGCCGACAACCCGGACGTGCAGGACTACGTTCGCTACCTGACGCAGGAAAGCGGCCGCATCAAGTCGTTGACCCGGGACCTGCTCGCCTATCTGGAGACCGCGACTCGGCCACAGATGCGCCAGTCGGTCGATTTGCAGGCCATCGTGCAGGCAGCCCGGGAAACCGTGGCGGCGCGGTATCCCCAGCGTGAACTGATCTGCATCAAGGGCGCTTTGCCGATCGTGACTGCGGATCCCGATCTGCTGACCAAGCTGTTCGAGCAGTTGTTCGACAACGCCGTCAAGTTCAATGGCAGTTCGACGCCGTCGATCACCATCGACTGCACGCCGAGGGCGGACGAGTGGGAGTTCTCGGTCAGTGACAACGGCCCCGGGATACCGCCCGAACACGCCGACAAGGTGTTCGAACTGTTCGCCCAGCTGCATACCATCGGCACCTATCCGGGCAATGGCCTCGGGCTGGCGCTCGCCAAGAAGGTGATGCTGGTGCATGGCGGGAGGATCTGGGTGGACACCCAGGCCGGGTCCGGGCTGACGATCCGCTTCCTGCTGCCATTCCGTCCGCCGTCCGTGGCGCTCGTCGACCCCGCCCAGTTCAGCGGCCCCGCAAGCGCGGCTCCCGCGGAAGCCGCGGCGTCGGTGACGCCGGCGAAGGAAGAATTCACCGCCACCGGGCGCAGGATGATGCCGGGGCTGGATTAGGCCCGGCGGCCGCGGCGAATCTCAGGTGACCAGCGACGGCTTGTCGCGTCCGGTCTGCTCGCGCAACTGGCACAGCGAGTCGGCGACGGCGGACAGCGGCCCCAGAACCTCGTGCGTCGGCAGGCGCAGCTCCCATTCGTCGCTGCGCAGCTCTTCCAGGTAGAGCCGCAGAGTGGCGCCGCTGGTGCCGGTGCCGGACTTGCGCAGCACGATGCGCGCGGCGTCGCCGAAGATCACTCGCAGGCCCTGCCCGTCGGCGCTGCTGCCGTCGATGGGGTCGGTGTAGCCAAATTCATCGGCGGCGGTGATGGTCAGGTCGTTGAGGGTCCGGCCGGGCAGCTCGGCGAGTTGAGCACGCAGGCTTTGCATCACCGCATCCGCCTGCTCAGCGCTCAGGTCCTCGTAGTCATGGCGCTCGTAGTAGTGCCGGCCGTAGGTCTTCCAGTGCGCCAGCAGGATCTCGGCGAGTGATTCGCCGCGCCTTGCCGCGAGCAGGTTGAGCCAGGCCAGCACGGCCCACAGGCCGTCCTTCTCGCGCACGTGATCCGAACCGGTGCCGAAGGATTCCTCGCCACAGATGGCGATTCGTCCGGCATCCAGCAGGTTGCAGAAGAACTTCCAGCCGGTCGGCGTCTCGTAGGCGTCAAAGCCCTGTTGCGCCGCCACCGCGTCCAGCGCGCGGCTGGTCGGCATGGAGCGCGCCGCGCCGGGAATGCCGTCGGCGTAGACCGGTATCGTCGACGCGTTGGCGGCGATCACCGCCAGGCTGTCACCGGGGGAGACGAACACGCCCCGACCGAGAATCATGTTGCGGTCGCCGTCGCCGTCCGAGGCGGCGGCGAAGTCCAGCGCCTGCTGGTTGATGGCTTCGTCGGCCAGGTCAGCCGCGTAGACCAGGTTGGGGTCCGGGTGGCCGCCGCCGAAGTCGGGCAGGGGTTCGGCATTGCGCACCGAATCCGGTGACGCACCAAGGCGTTCGACGAACAGGCGGGTGGCATACGGGCCCGTGACCGCATGCATGGCGTCGAAGGCAAAGCGGAAGTCGGAAGCGAGCAGCGCGCGGATGGCGTCGAAGTCGAACAGCGACTCCATGAGGTCGGCATAGTCCTCGGTGGAATCGATGACGTCCACGGTCATGTCGCCCAGTGTCGCGGCACCCACGTCGTCGAGGGGGACGGGGGCGGCGTCCAGCAGCCGGTAGCGGTCGATTTCTTGGCTGCGGGCGTAGATCGCGTCGGTGAGCGCGGACGAGGCCTGGCCGCCGCCGTGGATGCTGAACTTGATGCCGAAGTCGCCATCCGGGCCGGCCGGATTGTGGCTGGCGGACAGGATGAAGCCGCCGTGTGCGTCGTACTTGCGAATCAGGTGCGAGGCCGCCGGCGTGGACAGAATGCCGCCCTTGCCGACGATGATCTTCGCGACACCGTTGGCGGCCGCCATCGCGAGGATGGTCTGGATCGCGGTGTCGTTGTGGTAGCGACCGTCGCCGCCGACGACCAGGGTCGAACCCTCGAAACCCGGGTGGGTGTCGAACACGGCCTGGACGAAGTTCTCCAGATAGTGCGTTTGCTGGAAGACGCGAACCTTCTTGCGGAGTCCCGCGGTGCCGACGCGCTGGTCGTCGAACGGGGTCGTGGTGATGGTTCGGACGGCGGCGCTCATGCTGTTCTCCCCGGCAAAGTCAGGGCATGGAGCATGCACGCGGCGTGGCCCACGTCAACCGCTTGCACCGGCGGCGGCGCCATGGGCATAGTGACCGCATGGATCTCGCCAACCCCAAAACGCTGCTTCGACTCGGGCGGCCCGAGAGTTTTTCGGGTCTGATGAATCTCGTTGACGAGAACTACCAGCGGTTCCAGCGCCTGGTCCCGGATCATCCGCTGCCGTTCGATCACGCGGTGTCACGCAGCGAGTCGGACTTCGACCTGCACCTGACCGTCCTGGAACGCTGCCGGTACACGACGACCGTGCATCTCACCTACTGGTTCGACGCCGAATCGGGCGAGCGCCGGGCCGATCCCGATGTCACGCTGCGGCTTTATCACGATGCCGGCGTGGCCGAGGTCGTGGACTCCTGTCGGTCCCGCTGCGACTTCCTGCGGGACATCGACCCCGAGGTCGGCGGCTGGCTGCAACGCCAGCACGCCCGCAACCTGATGGTCTACAAGTGGCTGGGTTACCTGCTGCGCCACGGCCACGGGTTCGCGATGGCGGCCCGGCCCCGTGGCGTCGTCGAGCAACGCCGCTGAAGCCAGCCTCCGCTCGCTCGCTGTTCGAGGGTCGGTTAAAGCGCGTCCACGAACTTCAGGATCGCGTCGGTCTTTTCCTGCATCAGCGCCATGTCGCCGCGTGATTCCACGTTGAGGCGGATCACCGGCTCGGTATTGGACTTGCGCAGGTTGAAGCGCCAGGTCGGGAAGTCCACCGACAAACCGTCGGTGCGGTCGATGACGCCATCGGCGGCGAATTCCGTTTCGATGGCGGCGATGGTGGCATCCGCGTCGGCGACCTTGCGGTTGATTTCGCCGCTGGCCGGATAGGCCTCGATCCGCTCGTCGACCAGCTGCGACAGGGATTTGCCCTCGCGGCAGATCAGTTCGGCGACCATCAGCCACGGGATGTTGCCGTTGTCGCAGTAGGCGAAATCGCGGAAGTAGTGATGCGCGCTCATCTCACCGCCGTAGACGGCGTTTTCCTTGCGCATCCGCTCCTTGATGAAGGCGTGGCCGGTCTTGGACATGATCGGCACGCCGCCGGCCTGTCGGACCTCGTCCACTGTGTTCCAGGTCAGGCGCGGGTCATGGATGATCTTGTCGCCGGGCGCCTTCAGCAGCAGCGCCTTGGCCAGCAGGCCGACGATGTAGTAGCCCTCGATGAAGCGGGCGTTTTCGTCGAACAGGAAGCAGCGGTCGAAGTCGCCGTCCCAGGCCACGCCGAAATCGGCACCATGCGCCTTGACCGCCTCCGCGGTGGCGGCCCGGTTCTCCGGCAGCAGCGGGTTGGGGATGCCGTTGGGGAAGGTCGGATCCGGTTCGTGATGCACCTTGATGAATTCGAAGGGCAGGAACGGCGCCAGCGCGTCGATGACGACGCCGGCACCGCCGTTGCCGGCGTTGGTGACGATCTTCAGCGGGCGCAGCGCATCGACATTGAGATAGCCCAGTAGGTGCTGGACGTAGGCGGCGCGGTGTTCCAGCGGGGTCAGCGTCGGCTCGATGGGCGGCAGCGGCGTCGTGTCCTGCGCGGCGCGTTCCTCGATGGCCTTGAGGCCGCTGTCGCCGCTGATCGGCTGGGCGCCGGCCCGCACCAGCTTCATGCCGTTGTAGCCGATGGGGTTGTGGCTGGCGGTGACCATGATTCCGCCGTCCATCTCGAAATGAAAGGTCGCGAAATACACTTCTTCGGTGCCGCAGAGCCCTATGTCATGGACCTCGCAGCCGCCCTGTTGCAGGCCCAGCGCGAGCGCGTTGACCAGCGCCTGACTGGAATCGCGGACGTCGCGACCGACGACGACACGGGTCGGCTTGAGCTCGGCTGCGTAGGCCCGACCGATCCGGAAAGCCAGTTCGGGCGACAAATCGTCCGGTACTTTTCCGCGAATGTCGTAGGCTTTGAAACAACTCAGGCTCGCCATCGGCTCGTGTCCTCGCATGTCGTAAGGGGCGCTAATGATGCACTGCACATCCGTGCCGTGTCTGCCTTGGGAGTGGGAGAGTGCGGCCCGAGTTCCCGATTCACTCGACAGGGTGGCTGGCCGATGCCGCCGCGAACCGGTCTGGTAATTTTTATTACCCTTGAATTCGATTCGACTGCGCTGGCATGCTGCGCCCGCCTGGTGAAGGAATGAGTGAACGGGCCGGGCGGAAACAAGGAGGCGTCAGGAATCATGGGAAAGACGGTCAGAATTGGGTGTTCATCGGCGTTCTGGGGTGATACGTCCACCGCCGCGGAACAACTCGTCACCAAGGGTAATATCGATTACTTGGTTGCCGATTATCTGGCCGAGATCACCATGTCGATTCTTGCGCTCAAGCGGATGCGGGACCCGGCGGCCGGCTACGCGGACGATTTCGTCGAGGTGCTCACGCCGCTGCTTGGCGCGATCAAGACGCAGGGCATTCGCGTGGCGGTCAACGCCGGTGGCCTGAATCCGGCGGCCTGTTGCGCGGCCTTGCGGGACGCCGCCGAGCAGGCGGGCGTGACGCTGTCGATCGCTCATGTCGGCGGCGATGATCTGCTGCCACGTCAAAAGGAATTCGCCGACTGCCGGGATCTGGACACCGATGCCGCCATGCCGCGCGGACTGGTCACGATGAACGCCTATCTGGGCGCGCTGCCGATTCGCGATGCCTTTCTGCAGGGCGCTGAGATCGTCGTCACTGGCCGCTGCGCGGATTCGGCGCTGGTGCTGGGGCCGCTGATGGCGGAGTTCGGCTGGGGCGAGGACGACTACGATCGCCTGTCCGCCGGCTCGCTGGCCGGTCACATCATCGAATGCGGGGCGCAGTGCACCGGCGGCAATTTCACCGACTGGCGGGATGTGCCGGGCTTCGACGACATGGGTTTCCCCATCGTCGAGGTGCAGGACGACGGGAGCTTCGAGGTCGGCAAGCCAGATGGCACCGGCGGGCTGGTCTCGCCGCTGAGTGTCGGCGAGCAACTGGTTTACGAGATCGGCGATCCCGGTGCCTATGTGCTGCCTGACGTCATCTGTGACTGGACGGACGTGGCGCTCGAGGCCAGCGGGCCGGATCGCGTCCGCGTGTCCGGCGCGCGTGGCCGGGCGCCCACGGGGCATTACAAGGTGTCGGCGACGTACCCGTCCGGATTCCGGACGATGGTCAGCTTCGTCGTCGGTGGCCTGGAGGCGCCGGCGAAGGGGCAGGCCGCCGCGGACGCGATCTTCGCCAAGGTCGGACGGATGCTCGAAGCCGCCGGTCTCGGCGGGTTTCTCCAGACGCATGTCGAGCTGATCGGCGCCGAGGCCATGTACGGCCCGCATGCGCAGGTCGCGCCGCGCGAGGTGACGGTGCGCATGGTGGCGACCCATGCCAATCGCGACGCGCTGAAGCTGTTCGGCCGCGAAGTGGCACAGGCCGCCACCGGGATGGTGCCCGGCATCACCGGCTACTCCGGCCGGCCCAGTGTCACGCCGATCGTGCGCCTGTTCACCACGCTGGTGCCGAAACAGGCGGTGCCGGTCACGGTGCAGGTCGGCGAAGCGGTGTCGGACGTCGCGATTCCCGCGGGCGGGTCTGCATCGGCTTCCCCGACGCTTGACGGACTGGGGCTGGACGCCGTCGACGCGGGGCCGCAGACGGTGCCGCTGATCCGGCTGGCCGTGGCGCGGTCGGGCGACAAGGGTGATCACAGCAACATCGGGGTGATCGCGCGCGCTGCCGAGTATCTGCCGTTCATCGAACAGGCGCTGACCGCTGACGCGGTCAAGGCCTATTTCGGCTATCTGCTGGACGGCGAGGTCAGCCGCTGGGCCATGCCCGGCATTGGCGGATACAACTTCCTGCTGCGCCATTCCCTGGGCGGCGGAGGTATCGCTTCGCTGCGCACGGACCCGCAGGGCAAGTGCCATGCGCAGATGCTTTTGAGTTTTCCGATACCGGTTTCGGCGGAAATTGCACGCCGATTCGACTAAAGTGTTGGCCCCCATCCCACCTGACATCAGGACACAATGACGAACGGGAGCGACATCGAACGCGACGTCATGGAGTACGACGTCGTCATCGTCGGCGCCGGACCGGCCGGTCTGGCCTGCGCCATGAAACTCAAGCAGAGCAATCCGGATCTCGCGGTTTGCGTGCTGGAGAAGGGCAGTTTTGTCGGCGCGCACTCGCTGGCCGGCGCGGTCATCGAGCCGGAGCCGCTGGACGAGCTGGTGCCGGGATGGCGTGATGACCCGCCCGAGATCTGCGTGCCCGCGACCAAGGACGAGTTCCTCAAGCTGAGCGAATCCGGCGCGATGAAGCTGCCGACGCCGCCGCAGATGAACAACCACGGCCACTACATCGTCAGCCTGATGAACATGATGGGCTGGCTGGGCGAGAAGGCCGAGGCGCTGGGCGTGGAAATCTACCCGGGCTTTCCGGCCGCCGAAGCGCTGATCGAAGACGACGTCGTCGTTGGCGTGCGCACCGGTGACATGGGGCTGGCCAAGGACGGGTCGCACAAGGACGGCTACACGCCGGGCATGGACCTGCGGGCCAAGGTCACGGTGCTGGCCGAGGGCGCACGCGGTTCCGTGTCCAAGCAGCTGATCAAGCGCTACAAGCTGGACGACGGCCACGACCCGCAGAACTACAGCATCGGGCTCAAGGAACTGTGGGAAGTGCCGGAAGGCCGCGTCGAGCCCGGCAAGATCGTCCACACCGTGGGCTGGCCGTTGCCGAATGATGTCTACGGCGGCAGCTTCCTCTATCACCTGACCGACAACCGCATCGCGTTGGGTTACGTCGTCGGCCTGGGCTATGACGATCCGCGGCTCAAGCCCTTCGAGATGTTCCAGCAGTGGAAGCATCACCCCACGGTCAAGCCGCTGCTGGAGGATGGCAAGATCCTGTCCGCCGGCGCGCGCGCGATCGTCACCGGTGGCTGGCAGTCGCTGCCGACCACCGAAATGCCGGGTGCCATGCTGATCGGCTGTGGCGCCGGCACGCTGAACGTGCCGAAGATCAAGGGCGTTCACACCGCCATGCGTTCCGGCCTGCTCGCCGCCGAGCATCTCACGGCCAAGCTGGAATCGACCGGGTTCGACGCCAAGCTGCGTGAATCGGTTGTCGGCAAGGAACTGAAGAAGGTCCGCAACATCAAGCCCGGTTTCAAGAAGGGCCTGTGGTTCGGGATGTTCAATGCCGCCTGGGAGACCGCCGTGGCCGGTTTGTCGCCGTGGACGCTCAAGTCCAAGGCCGACTGGTCGCAGACCAAGAAGCTGGCCGAGCTGCCGGCCGAGCCCGGTTTCACGGAGGCGCCGCGCGATCTGGCGCCCAAGGATCGCCTGGCCTCGGTCTACTTCGCGGCCACGGAGCACGACGAGGACCAGCCGATTCACCTCAAGGTGATCGAGCCGGACGTCTGCTTCACCAAATGCGAGGAGGAGTATGCCAATCCCTGCACGCGGTTCTGCCCGGCAGGGGTGTACGAGGTGGTCGAGGAGGCCGGCGCCAAGCGTCTGCAGATCAATTCGGCCAACTGCGTGCACTGCAAGACGTGCGATATTAAGGATCCCTATCAAGTCATCAACTGGGTCACGCCGGAAGGCGGATCCGGGCCTAACTACCAGAACTTGTAGGGCCAAGGGACGGGCCGGCGTGTGGCGTCGGCGCGACACACACACACGGAACACAGAGAACTGTTGAGCCAAACAACATGAAAGTACTTGTGAGCGTGAAGCGCGTTGTGGATTACAACGTGCGAATCCAGGTGAAAGGAGACGGATCCGGCGTGCAGACCGAAGGCGTCAAGCACTCGATGAATCCGTTTGACGAAATCGCGGTCGAGCAGGCCATCCGCATGAAGGAAGCCGGCGCGGCCTCCGAAGTGATTGCCGTGACCATCGGCGACGACAAGGCCGTCGAGACCCTGCGCACGGCGCTGGCCTTCGGCTGCGACAAGGCGATCCACGTCAAGGTGGACGGCCCCGTCGAGCCGCCGACCGCCGCGGCGGTGTTCGCCAAGCTGGCCGAGGCCGAAGGCCCGGACGTGTTCCTGATGGGCAAGCAGGCCATTGACGACGACAGCAACCAGACCGGGCAGATGACCTCCGCCAAGCTGGGCTGGCCGCAGGCGACCTTCGCGTCCACCATCGACTTCGCCGACGGCAAGGCCACCGTGGCCCGCGAAGTCGACGAAGGCCTGGAGACCATCGAGGTGGATCTGCCGGCCGTGATCACGGTCGACCTGCGCCTCAACGAGCCGCGCTATCTCAAGCTGCCGGACATCATGAAGGCCAAGCGCAAGCCGGTGGACACCAAGAGCCTGGACGACCTGGGCGTGACGCCCAAGGCCGGCCTGACCGTGACCAAGACCGCGCCGCCGCCCGAGCGCGAGGCCGGCATCATGGTCAAGACCACCGATGAACTGATTTCCGCTCTGAAAGACAAGGGGCTGCTCTAATGGCTTCCGTACTGCTGATTGCCCAACACCTGGGCGGTGAACTGAACGCATCCACCTCCAAGGCCATGGCTTGCGCCAAGGCCATCGGTGACGTGACCGTCGCCGTCTTCGCCGAATCCGGCCAGGCCGTGGCGGATGCCGCGGCAACGCTGGAAGGCGCGACCAAGGTCGTGCTGGTCGACCGCGCGGAGAACGCCGAACCGGTTGCCGCGCTGCTGGCTCCGCAGATCGTCAAGCTGGCGCAGGACCTGGGCGTGACCCACGTCATCGGTCCGAACACCACCTTCGGCAAGGATCTGATGCCCCGAGTGGCCGCGCTGCTGGACAGCGTCATGGTCACCGACATCATGGCCGTCGAAGGGCCGTATACCTTCCAACGTCCGATCTACGCCGGCAACGCCGTCGTGACCGTCGAGGCGCCGCAGGATGGTGTGCTGGTCGGCTCGGCCCGTACCGCGTCGTTCAAGGCCGTGGGCGAGCAGGGCGCCTGCCCGGTGGAAGCGGTGTCGGTGGATGCCGAGCTGCCGTCGCACACCCGCTTCGTCAAGCGCGAGGGCGCGGGCGGCGACCGTCCGGACCTGCAGTCCGCACCCAAGGTCGTCTCTGGCGGCCGTGGCGTGGGCAGCGAGGAGAACTTCGAGATCATCTACCGCATGGCCGACAAGATCGGCGCCGGCGTGGGCGCCTCCCGCGCCGCGGTGGATTCCGGGTTCTGCCCGAACGACATGCAGGTCGGCCAGACCGGCAAGGTCATCGCCCCCGAGCTGTACATGTGCTTCGGCATTTCCGGTGCGATCCAGCATCTGGCGGGCATCAAGGACGCCGGCTGCATCGTCGCGGTGAACAAGGACGAGGAAGCCTCGATCTTTGAAGTCGCCGACATCGGTCTGGTGGGCGATCTGTTCGAGGTCATCCCCGAGCTCGAATCCAAGCTGTAAGCGCAAGCCGCCGCGGGCGACCAAGCCGGTCGTTCGCGGCGGCAGCCCGATTCGAATTGAATTCTCGTTCACGGAGGAGCGTGCGGTGGGCTATGCCTCGGTCCTGAAACCGGGCCTTTTCGAAGGCCGGACGATCGTCGTCACCGGCGGTGGCTCGGGCATTGGTCGTTGCACCGCGCATGAGCTCGCTGCGCTGGGCGCCCACGTCGTCATCACCGGCCGCACGCAGAGCAAGCTCGACACGGTCGTGGCCGAAATCATCGAGGACGGTGGCGCCGCCAGCGCCCAGGCCTTCGACATCCGCGACGAGGATGCGGTCAAGGCCGCCGTGCAGGCGATTGTCGCCGCGCGCGGTGCGATCCACGGTCTGGTCAACAATGCCGGCGGGCAGTTTCCCAGCCCGGCGATGATGATCAGCAAGAACGGTTTCGACGCCGTGGTCCGCAACAACCTGACCGGCGGCTTTCTGGTTGCCCGCGAGGTGTTGCTGCAATCGATGCGCGATGGCGGCGGCGCCATCGTCAACATCGTCGCCGACATGTGGGGCGGCATGCCCGGCATGGCGCATTCCGGGGCGGCCCGCGCGGGCATGGTCAACCTGACCGAAACGCTGGCGGTGGAATGGGCGCAATTCGGCGTGCGCGTGAACGCCGTCGCGCCCGGCTGGGTGGCCTCCAGCGGCATGGACAGCTACGACCCGTCGTTCTCCAAGCAGGTCATCCCGATGATGTCGCAGCTGGTGCCGCTCAAGCGCATGTCCACCGAGGCGGAGGTCAGCTCGGCGATCTGTTTCCTGCTCTCCGAAGGCGCCGCGTTCATTTCCGGCACCTGCGTGAAGATTGACGGCGCGGCCAGCCTCAACGCGAAGCTGTTTCCGCTGCCGGACCATGACCGATCGAAGCCCTACCAGGGCTTTCACCGTTACCAGCCGCCGAAGGCGGTGTCGGGGACGTCCGGTTAGCCCTACCCGGCGGGGTGGCGAGGCGTCACCCACCAACATCGACCATCCGGGGCGGACCCGGTGAACGAACAACGAGGTATGAGGAGACACCATGCCGGCCATTGAATCGAAGATCAGCCCGGCGTCAGCCGACTTCCAGAAGAATCGCGAGGACATGCTCGCGGAGATCAAGCGCTTCCGTGACGTGGAGGCCAAGGTCCACGCGACGGAGGAGTCCAAGCGCGAGAAATTCCATGGTCGTGGACAGCTGCTGCCGCGCGAGCGCGTGCACTTGCTGCTGGATCGCGGCTCGCCGTTCCTGGAGCTGTCGACGCTTTGCGGTTACAAGCATCACGACGACAAGGACGGCTCGCTCGCCGGCGGAAACTCCATCATCGGCATCGGTTACGTCTCGGGCGTGCGCTGCATGATCTCGGCTTCGAATTCGGCCGTGAAAGGCGGCACGATGACGCCGTTCGGCGTGCAGAAGACGATCCGCATCCAGGACATCGCGCTCAAGCAGAAGCTGCCGGTGATTTCGCTGATCGAATCCGGTGGCGCCAACCTGCTGTACCAGGCCGAGGTGTTCATTCCCGGCGGCAAGACCTTCGCCAATCAGGCGCGCCTGTCCGCGGCCGGCATTCCGCAGGTCACGGTGGTGCATGGTTCGTCCACCGCGGGCGGCGCCTACATGCCTGGTCTGTCCGACCACGTGATCATGGTGCGCAAGAAGGCCAAGGTGTTCCTGGCCGGTCCGCCGCTGCTCAAGGCCGCGACGGGCGAGATTGCTGTTGACGAGGATCTGGGCGGCGCCGAGATGCACTGTCAGGTGGCCGGCACCTCGGAGTTCATCGCCGAGGACGACGCCGACGGTATCCGCCTGGCCCGTGAAGTGGTCGGCAAGCTCGGCTGGAACAGCACCGCGCCGAAGCCGGCCCTCAAGGTCTTCGAGGCGCCGCGGTATGCGCCGGAGGAACTGGTCGGCGTCGTGCCCGCCGACTACCGCCGTCCCTATGATTGCCGTGAAGTCATCGCCCGTGTGGTCGATGGCAGCGAATTTCTCGAATACAAGAACGAATACGACCAGCAGACCATCTGCGGCCGCGCCAGCATCTACGGCCAGCCGGTCGGCATCATCAGCAACAACGGGCCGATCACGACCAAGGGCGCGACCAAGGCCGCGCAGTTCATGCAGCTTTGCGTGCAGACGCAGACGCCGCTGGTCTACCTGATGAACACCACCGGATACATGGTCGGCACCGAGTCGGAGCAGGGCGGCATCGTCAAGCATGGCTCCAAGATGGTGCAGGCCGTGGCCAATTCCGCGGTGCCCCGGATCACCGTCGTCATGGGCGGCAGCTTCGGTGCCGGCAACTACGGCATGTGCGGGCGTGGTTTCGATCCGGATTTCATCTTTGCCTGGCCGAATTCCCGCACCGCCGTCATGGGCGGCGAGCAGGCGGCCAAGGTGATGTCCATCGTCACCGAGGCGAAGATGAAGCAGCAGGGCCGTGAGGTTCCGCAGGAGATGCTCGACGCCATGGAGGCGGACATCATCGGCCGCTTCAACAAGGAAGCCGACGCGCTCGCCGCCACGGCTCGCCTGTTCGACGACGGCCTGATCGACCCGCGCGACACGCGCCGGGTGCTGGGCTTCACGCTGTCGATCTGTCAGGACGCCAAGCTGCGCGAAGTGGCGAAGAACAGCTTCGGCGTCGCCCGGATGTAGGAGGGGCCGTGCTCGTGGTGGCGCGCGCTCGCAACGGCGCGCCACGGACAGGACGGACTCAGGCGCCATCGCCACCAGAGACCAGCGCAGGATCAGAGCGGAGACTAGCCATGCAGCGCACACACGAACACCAGGAAATCTACCGCACGGTCGAGCGTTTCGTGCTGGACGAGATCAACCCGCACGTCGCCGAATGGGAACGCGATGGCGTGTTCCCGGCCCACGAGGTCTTCAAGAAGATGGGCGATCTCGGGATTCTCGGCATCAACAAGCCGGAGGACGTCGGCGGCATGGGGCTGGACTACAGCTACCAGATGGAATTCGCCGAGGCGCTGGGGGTGTGCACCTGCGGCGGCATTCCGATGGCGATCGGCGTGCAGACCGACATGTCGACGCCGGCGCTGGCCCGCTTCGGTTCCGATTTCCTCAAGGACAACTTTCTCAAGCCCGCGGTGGCCGGTGACCATGTCGCAGCCATCGCCGTCAGCGAGCCGGGCGCCGGCTCCGATGTCGCCGGCATCAAGACCACGGCGCGGCGCGAAGGCGACGAGTACGTGATCAGCGGCTCCAAGCAGTGGATCACCAATGGCACCCAGGCGGACTGGGCCTGCACGCTGGTCAACACCGGCGATGCCGATCCGACCAGCCGCCACGGCAACAAGTCGCTGATCGTCGTGCCGCTGGACGCCAAGGGCATCGACCGCCGGACCAAGCTGGACAAGCTGGGCCAGCGCAGTTCCGACACCGCGATCATCTTCTTCGACGAGGTCCGCGTTCCCGCGGCTCACCTGATCGGCGAGGAGGGCAAGGGCTTCGTCTACCAGATGATGCAGTTCCAGGAGGAGCGCCTGTTCCTGTCGGCCAGCATCCTCAAGGCGATGGACCGCGTGCTGGACGACACCATCGACTACACCCGCGGCCGCAAGGCCTTTGGCCAGAGCGTGCTGGACAACCAGTACGTGCAGTTCCGCCTTGCCGAGCTGGCGACCGAGATCGAGGCCGTGCGCGGCCTGATCGACAAGGCCATCGGCGCGCTGATCGCAGGCGAGGACGTCACCCTGCTGGCGTCCATGGCCAAGCTCAAGAGCGCCCGTGTCGCCCGTGAGGTCTGCGACGCGTCGCTGCAATTCTGGGGCGGGCAGGGCTTCATGTGGGAGTCCACGGTGGCCCAGTTCTACCGCGATCTGCGCCTGCACTCGATTGGCGGCGGCGCCGACGAGGTGATGCTGCAGATCATCAGCAAACGTCTCGGACTGGGCGGCAAGCGCAAGTCCGGCTGACCGAAGAGGCCATCATGACGACGCTACCCGAAACACCGAACGCACTGGTCGAGATCAAGGCCGGTGTCCTGCACTTCACCTTCAACCGTCCCGAGGCGCGCAACGCGATGTCGGTCGGCTTGCTGACTGACATCTGCAACATCATCGACGCCATCGCCGACGACCGTGACATCCGCGCCGTGGTGCTGCGCGGTGCCGGCGCCAATTTCTGCGCCGGTGGCGACATCAAGGACATGGCCGCGGCGCGCCAGTCGCCGCGGACGCAGCATTCGGACGCGGTGATCGACTATTCGCGCAGCTTCGGCACCATGCTGCGCAAGGTCAACGCCGCGCCGCAGGCGGTCATCGCGATTCTCGAGGGCGCCGTGCTGGGTGGCGGCTTCGGACTTTGCTGCGTCAGCGACGTGGCCATCGCCGCGCCGGACGCCAAGTTCGGTCTGCCGGAGACGGGTCTCGGCCTGCCGCCGGCGCAGATCGCCCCGTTCGTGGTCGAGCGCATCGGTCTGACCCAGGCGCGTCGGCTGGGCGTCTGCGGCGGTCGTTTCGACGGCGCCGAGGCCCTGCGACTGGGACTGGTGCATTTCGTCGAGCAGGACAGCGATGCGCTGGAGGCACGACTGGACGCCGTGATCGGCCAGATCCGCCGCTGCGCGCCGAATGCCAACGCGGTGACCAAGCAGATCATGCTGGGCGTGGCGCAGGCTGATCCGGACGACCTGCTGGACGATGCCGCGCGCGATTTCGCCGAGTGCCTGCGCAGCGACGAAGGCACGGAAGGCACGATGGCATTTATTGAAAAGCGGCTGCCCAACTGGGCGGTTGTTGACAACTGATTCGCCGGATCACGGCGACAGCGAGAAGACGAGGAGCAACATGGCACGCTTTACCAAGGTATTGGTGGCCAACCGCGGCGAGATTGCCTGCCGCGTGATTGAGGGCGCGCGCGGCGCGGGCTATCGGACGGTGGCGGTTTACTCCGACGCCGATCGCACGGCGCGACACGTGACGCTGGCGGACGAGGCGGTCCGGCTGGGACCGGCTCCGGTGGGCGAGTCCTATCTCGTCATCGACAAGATCATCGACGCGGCGCGCCGCTCGGGCGCTGACGCGATTCATCCCGGCTACGGCTTCCTGGCCGAGAACGCGGACTTCTCGCAGGCCTGTACCGACGCCGGCATCGTGTTCATCGGCCCGTCGCCGGATGCGATCACGCTGATGGGCAACAAGCGCCAGGCCAAGATCAAGATGATCGATGCCGGCGTGCCCTGCGTGCCCGGTTACGAGGGCGGTGATCAGGACGATGCCGTGCTGACCGCCGAGGCGGAGAAGATCGGCGTGCCGATCATGATCAAGGCCGCCGCGGGCGGCGGTGGTCGCGGCATGCGGCTTTGCGACGACCCCGCGAAGCTTGGCGAGATGATCCGTTCGGCTCGCAGCGAGGCGGAGAACGCCTTCGGCAACGGCGAACTGATTCTGGAAAAGGCCGTGGTCGGTGCCCGTCATGTCGAGATCCAGGTGTTCGGTGACCGTCACGGCACCGTCGTGCACCTGGGTGAGCGCGACTGTTCGGTGCAGCGTCGCAACCAGAAGATCGTCGAGGAATCGCCGTCGCCGGTGGTGGATGCCGAGCTGCGTGCGCGGATGGGCGAGGCCGCGGTGGCCGCCGCGCAGTCCATCGCCTACGTGGGCGCCGGTACCGTGGAGTTTCTGCTGGGCGCGGACGGCGAGTTCTACTTCCTGGAGATGAATACCCGGTTGCAGGTCGAGCATCCGGTCACCGAGCTGGTCACCGGTGTCGATCTGGTCGACTGGCAGCTGCGGATCGCCCAGGGCGATCCGATCCCGCTGCAACAGGCGCAGATCACCCAGACCGGTCACGCCATCGAGGTTCGGTTGTGCGCCGAGGACCCGCGCACCGGCTACGTGCCGCAGACCGGGCCGATCCGGGCCTGGGTGATTCCGGAGGGCGAGGGCCTGCGCGTCGATCACGGCCTGCTGTCGGACGGCGAGATCAGCCCGTACTACGATTCCATGGTCGCCAAGATCATCGCCTACGGGCATGACCGGGACTCCGCGCGCAGCCGGCTGCTGCGCGCGCTCGGCAACACCCGATTGCACGGCGTGGTGTCGAACCTGGACCTGCTCAAGGACATCCTCGACGAATCCGATTTCGCCGCCGGGGATTTCAACACCGGCTACATGCCGTCGCATTTCAGCGAGACGACGCTGGCGGAGCGGGTTCCGGCGCCGCTGCACTACGCGTTGGCCGCGCTCGCCATCTACCGGGCGGACGGCGCCGAGCTGCTGCAGCAAGCCGCGCTGCCCAGCGAATTGGCGGACTGGCACAGCGCGCCAGGTGGCACCATCGGCATGACCGTGGCCTGGGGCGAGGAGCGGCATGCGCTGACGCTGGTCCACGATTCGGCGCGGCATTACACCGTGACCCTGGACGGCGAAACGCATGAGTTCCTGGTCGAGGGTTCAGGCCCCGGCTACACCCGCCTGCAAATGGATGGCGTCGCGGCGCGCATCGACTACACACGCTCCGGTGACGAGCTGTGGCTGACCGCGCTGGACCGGACGTTCTGTTTCCGTGATGTCACCCTGGAGCCCGCGCAGGCGGCGGCGCCGGGCGCCGACGGCCGCATCCTGGCGACCAGCGACGGTCGTCTGCTGGAAGTGCGGGTTGCCGCCGGCGACACCGTGGAAGCCGGCCAGACCGTCGCAGTGCTGGAAGCCATGAAGATGGAATTCCAGCTCACGACCCCGGTTCCGGGTACGGTGGAATCCGTCGAGGCAGCCGGTGGCGACCAGGTCGCCAACCGTCAGTTGCTGGTGAAGATTCAGCCGGCCAGCGACGAGGGCTGATCGGCCACGCCGTCGATGACCAGCCCGTCCTCGGGCGTCACCTCCAGCGACGAACGCACCGAGCGGATGCCGGCACCGTCGCCGGCGAGCGGGCTCTTGCGGTGAATAGTCTGGATACCGGCGCGCCGGGCTCGGTCCACCTGCTCGTCGGTTTGCAGGTCCTGCGCGATCAGCGTCAGCTCGGCCCGGTCGGCGATGGCCACCAGCGCATGCAGCATCTGTTCAGCGTGGTCGGCGTCGCGCAGCATGTTCGGATCGATCAGCACCTCGCTGATCGGCAGATCCACCAGCCGCTGGATGGGCCCCAGCCGCGATCCGAAGTGGCGGATCGCCAGGCGTACACCACCCTGGACGCATCGGCTCAGGCGTTCGGCGATGAGCGACCCGGGTTCGGGCAGGTCGGCCTCGTGCAGTTCCAGCATCAGCGCTTCGGGCGCGATGCAGGCGTTGGAGATGGCGCCGAACACATCATCGACCAGCCCGTCGCCCATCAGTTGATGCTCGCTGAGAGCGACGGCGACCGATGAGACACCGGTCCGGCGCCGCAGCGCCGCGAGGTCGGCGGTGGCACGCAGCAGATACCAGCTCGTGACCTCGGCCAGCGTGTGGCCCGCGGGTTCCGTCTTCAGCAGCTCCGCGGCGGGCGCGCGTCCGTCGCCGGTGTTGAACCAGGTGACGGTGGCACGTACTTGCTCGGTGGCGCCGCCATCGATGCTGATCACCGGTTCGTACAGCAGCTGCAAGGCGCCAGCGGTCACGGCATCGTCAAAGCTGGAAGCGATGCCTTCGGGCGTTTGCGGAAGTCCCGGCAGCGTGTAGCCACGGGCGGCGCGGTCATTGGCGCGAATGCGTTCGAGCAGGGCGTCGATCAGGGTGTGGACGATCGGATGGACGCCTTCCAGGTGGTTGGTCAGATCTTCGGCCGTGACGACGCGGACGGTGCACTCGGTCAGCGCGGTGACCGTGGCCGTGCGGCCTTCGCCGTCGATCAGCGAGAGTTCGCCCACCATTTGTCCGTCGCCCAGGCGCGCGAGCAACGTCCTGCCGGTGTCCGTTTCCCGCCAGACTCCGACTTCACCACGTTCGATGATGTAAGCGTCGGAACCGTGTTCCGATGTGCTGATCAACACGTCGCCCGGCCGAAAGCGGCGACGCGTGGCTGGCGATTGCGCCATCCCGTTGACTCCCTGTCCTGCCCAGCCCGCAGCGTGTGAATCGGGAAAATTTGCGAATTCCGTTCGAAATTCGATTTTTCGACTTCACACGTGAAAGATGAAACGTTAGCGTAACGGGTAGGCGAGAAACGTGACCCGGGACACAGGGTGGAGAAAAACACCGGAGAATTGACGGCGGCGGGGACCGACAAGCTTTATTCGGCCCTGTACGAGCAGCTGCGACTGGAGGCGCGCAGGCAGCGGCGGCGCGTGGGCGGCGGTGTGGACACCACCGCCCTGGTCAACGAGAGCTATCTCAAATTGATGCGCTCGGACCTTTGGCAGTCCCGACAACATTTCTTGAGAACCGCGGCCGCGGCGATGCGTCAGGTGCTGGTCGACGATGCGCGAACACGTCTGGCGGAAAAGCGGGGTTCCGGTGAGATTCCGATGTCGCTGGACAAGACCGGCATGTCGGACATTGTTCCCGGCAGTCACGACGATCCGAATATCACGTTGGGCATCGATACCGCGCTCAATCGGCTGGCCAGTCACAACGAGCGGCTGGCGCGGGTCGTCGAATGCCGCTATTTCGCCGGTTACTCCGAGCAGGAAACCGCCGAGATCCTGGAGGTCAACGAACGCACCGTGCGGCGCGACTGGACCAAGGCCCGCGCGTTCCTGTTCGCCGAACTGAGCAGCGACGCGGATTGAACCAGATCGGCGCTCAGCGCCGCGGCGCGAACCCTTCGGACACGGCCCAGCCGAGCGTGGTCACGGCGCCCAGCCAGATCAGCACCGCCGCGGCACTGTGAAATGCCAGCGCGAGGCCGGGGACCAGCACACCAAACGCCAACAGCCCCCTCGCGCGCCCTGAAAGCGGCGTCTGCATTCGCTGGCCGCTGGCCCGCAGTCGCTTGGGGTCGCGCCAGGCAAGCCAGGCCAGGGGCAGGGCGCTGAGGGCCGCCGCGATCAGCGCGACGCTCATGCAGTGGCCTCCCGCGCGGCTGCCGAAGCCCGGCCGGTCTCGACGGCCGAGGTGCCCGCGCCGTAACGCCAGAGGCCCAAGCAGATGATGCCGCCGGCGATGATGACGATGTCACCGGCGACCACGGTCGTCAGTCCGCCGGACCAGGCTTCCACCCAGCCCGGGCCACCCGCGAGCAGGCGTGTCAGCGGCACGCCAAGCAGGGTGAAGCCCGTGGTGGCCACCAGGATGGCGCGAACCTGCGCGACGCTGCGAGCGACCATCGCGATCGCCAGTGCCGCCAGCGCGGCGAGACCGAAAGCGGTCCACTGCGCGGCCTCGATTGCCCAGCCGAACCAGCGGCCGGCGAAGGTGCCGTAGGGCGTTAGCGCCATTGCCAGTGGCAGGCCGTAGCCAACCCAGTGGACGAGCCGGCTCATGCGTTGCCAGGCGCGCTGCTCGGCGCGACGGTTGGTCCACAGCAACATGCCGGTGAGTGCCACATAGGCGCCGGCGAAACCCAGCGCGAACCAGACCGCCTTGGAGATCACGCCGGAGAAGTTGCCGAAGTGCAGCGGCCCCATCAGCGCCGCGACGGTGTTGCCCGCGGACGGCTGCTGGCCGACGAGTATCGGCTTGTCGTAGAGGAATTCCCCGGTGACGCCCGAGTAAACCGGCGATCGGCCGGTCAGACTGCCTTCGACGGCCGGCGTGAACACCACCAGTTGCGAGTCCGCGCGGCCGTAGAACCGTCCGGCGACGAAATTCGGGCGGGCGCCCGTTCGTGCCTGGGCGTCGGCGATCACGGCGTCGAAATCGGCCACCTGGGCGGGAGTGTCGTCCGTCGCCGGTGGCTCGCCGAAGACCTCCGCGATCGCGCGTTCCTGGTCACCGCCGAACACGACCATGGCCATGGCCGGCAGCCCCAGGCTGGTCGCGAAACTGAAGAAGCTGCCCGTGAACGCGAGTACAAAGGCGAACGGCAGCGTCCAGGTGCCGGCAATCACGTGGGCGTCACGCGAGCGCAGCAGCGCCTCCTTGTTGCGCCGGATGGTGAACAGCTCCCTGATCAGGTGCCGGTGGACCACGAAGCCGGTCATCGCGGCGACCATCATGATCAGTCCGAGCACGCCGGTGACGAACAGACCCCAGGGATTGGGGATGTGCAGGCGCACGTGCAGATCGACAAAAAAGTCCGCCAGCGCATCGGTGGTGCGACGCGCGGCATCCAGCAGCGCCTCCGGGCCCTCGGTCCGGTTGAGCACCGTCAGCGTGTTCGGGTCGATCTCGTAGAGCACGCCGTAATGTTCCTCGGCGCCGGGATGCCCATCCTCGTCCTCGCTTTCGAGATGTCCTTCGAACTGGAGCATCAGGCGGCCGCCGCCGGAGGTGTACAGAAAGAAGGTCTCCCGGTGGGCCGGGTCGACGTCGGCGCCCAGTTCATGCACCAGCGGCGTGATGTTCGCCGGCAGGCTGTCGGTGGCCGGTTCGTCCAGCGGGTTGGACCAGTTGCCGATCTCGGTGGAGAACACCGCGATGGTTCCGGTGCAGATCACCGCGTACAGCAGCAGTCCGAGCAGAATGCCCGACCAGCCGTGAATCGCCAGCAGCTCCTTGGTGCGTTCCTGCGACAGCTTGATCATGCGCCTGCTCCGGCCAGGTGTCGGGCGATGAGGCCGCCGTGCACCGCGAGCAGCAGCATGACCACGCCATATGCGCGGAGCAGACGTCGGTCCAGCAGCGAATAGAGAAACAGCAGCGCCCAGATCAGCGGAAACAGCACGACGGGGAACACCATGTTGTCGATGCCCGCGGCACCCTTGGGCAGATAAAGCGCCGCGCCGGCCATCAGGATCCAGCTTGCGATGAAGGCGAGCGGTCCGGCGAGCACGCCGCGCATCCAGGCGCGCAGGCGCGGTTTCCCCGGTGCGGTCGATGTATCGACGGTGGTGGTCGTCATGACGGCTTCCCCAAGATGACGCGGTTCGTTCGTGAGAATGCGAACAATTATCGCCTTATCTCACTGTCCGCGTCATGTGCGCCGGCTTCGCGGTCCTGCTCCGCCTGCTCGCGCAGGTCGGCGACGAAGCGCATGGACAGCCGGTTCTGGCGGGCCGAGATCGCGTGCAGAAACGCTTCCATGTCGTCGATCTGCTCGGTGCTCAGGTCCAGCGGTTGCAGCAGGGGAGAGGTCTTCGGGAACAGCGGATCGTCCGCGTGTTTCTCGCCGCGCTTGGGATGAGCGCCGCCCTTGTTGTAGAACAGCAGCACGTTGCGCAGCCGCGGGATCATGCCGTTGTGCATGTACGGGGCGGTGAACGCGACATCGCGCAGCGGCGAGGTGCGAAACGTGCCGACATCCTCGGGTTTGCCGGTCACGTTGTAGCGGCCGAGGTCCTGCAAGGGCCGGCCGTAGAAGTTCAGCCCCAGGTTGTGGAACTGCTGGTCGGTGAACAACGGCCCGCTGTGGCAGTTCATGCAGCGACCCTGTGTGCGGAACCAGTGCAGGCCGCGAATCTCCTGATCGCTGAGCGCGTCATGCTTCCCCTCGATGAAGGCATCGAAGCGCGAGCTGCGGCTGATCAGCCGGCGTTCGAAGTCGGCGATGGCGCTGACGATTCTGGGGTAGGTGACCTCGGGATCGCCGAAGGCGGCCTCGAACTGCGTGGCGTAGCTCTCGCGCGCGGCGATGCGCTGGACGGCGCCGGCCGGCGTGTGATGCATCTCGATATCGCTGGCCAGCGGTATCGACACCTGCGCCTCCAGGCTGCCGGCACGGCCATCGCGAAACAGCCGGTCCATGAACGCGGCGTTGATCAGGCTTTGTGTATTGCGCGTCCCGGGCGCGCGCAAATGGCCGAACGGCAGCTGGCGCCCATCCGTCCAGCCGTGCTCGGGATCGTGGCAGGACGCGCAGGCGATCTGACCACTGCTGGACATCCTGGGGTCGAAGAACAGCTGGCGCCCCAGATGGGTCAGCGGCGTCCAGTCACGGCCGGCGGGTGGCTCCGGCAGCGGACCCAGCGGCTGCCAGTCGATGCCCTCGTCCACGGTCGGTGCGGGCCACTGGTCGACCGGCACCCGGTACAGCGCGGCGATCGGGTCGTCGTCGGCCGGCATCGGGTCCGACGCCGATGGCGAATGTTGGCTCCAGTACATGCCGCCGACAAAGGCCAGCGTCAGACCGGACAACACCGCGAAGGTCGCGAGCCACAGTCGGCGCGTTCTCATGACGTGCCTCCGCCGTAGCGATAGCGCAGCAACAGCCAGGCGCCGATGCCGGCTTCGTAGGCGTCCGCGCCGGATGCCGTGTAAGTCCGCGCGTTGAACAGGTTGTCGATGATTGCCTCGAACTCGATGAACTGCGATGCGGTGACCGGCTGTCGGTAGCGCAGCTTGGCGTCGAATAGCGTGTTCGGTCGGCGCGTGATCACGCCGTAGATGGGTAGTTCCTCAAGACGTTGTTCGCAGGCAGGGCAGCGCTGCACGGCCTTGTCGATGCTGCGTCCGGTGTCCTCGACATTGCGATATTCGCCGCGATAACGCCCGGTCAGGCTCACATCCAGCCGCGGCCCGATGCGAGCATTCAGGGTCAGATTGACCACGACGGGCCTGGCGAAGTCGGTTGCCAGGGTGTTCACGCGGCCGAGCGGAACGACGGTGTCGTTGTAGTACACCAGCGTGTCCTCGAATTCGGAGGCCGAGCGCGTGTCGTAGCCGTCGTTGCTGCGTTCGGTTTCCGACCAGGTCACGTTCGCGGACAGATTCACGGTGGGCAGCAGGTTCCGGGAGATCGCGAACACGATGCCCTGATACCGGCCTTCGCCCGCGTTGTTGGGCGTCAGCGTGATCAGGCCGGTGTCCGGGTCTTCGGGGGATTCGTCCTGAGCGAACTCGTCGCGGTACCAGCGTCGCGTCAGACGGAGGCCGGCATTGAACCCCCAAAGGTCCAGCGACAGTCCGCCCGAGAGTTCGTCCGAATACGGGGTGGACAACGAATCCGCCGAGCCCGTGTACAGGAAGCGCCCGGCGCCCGCGCTGGTCAGCCAGTTGTTGTCCACCAGCTTCACCGGGGAGCCGTTGATGTTGGCGCCGGTTGCCTCGCGATACTGGGAAAAGAACGGCGCGCGCGCCTCGCGCAGCTTGTAGGTCAGCAGTGCCTGGCTGTAGTAGCGGTTGGCGCCGGCATGCAGGCCGAGGAAATCCCAGGGTGTAGCGGTGAACAGCAGACGTGGCGCGAGGTTCCAGTTCCGCTGGTAGTCGTCCACATCCAGGCGCAGACCGAGGCGGGTGCTCCAGTGCTCGCGCTCATAGCGCCAGCTCGCATGGGTTGCCGCCTGGGTGAGCGCCACATCGACGTCATCGGTGGGATAGACGGATCGCGAGTAAAGCGCCTGATTGCCCGAGATGCAGGCCGGGACGTTGTCGCCGACACAGCGAATCCGGCTGTCGACCTCGCCGGTGGAATAGACGTAAGCGTCTTCATCACGCGTGAAACCCGCGGCCACCCGCTCGACGGACAGACCCGTTTCCATCCGCCCTCCGAACAGTCCGGTGTCCAGTGACAGTTCCAGCCGCGTGTTCTGCTGGGTCTTGTCGATATCGCCAAAACCGCCTTCACGACTGTGCAGGCTGTAGACCGCCTCGCCCCAGTCCGGTCCGTTGCTCGACGTGAGCCAGTTGATGAACGACTGCCGCGCCATGCGATTGGTTTCCGATTGCGCGTGGCTCAGCGCCACGTCCACCGTGCCCCAGGTGGTGATCCGCGAGCCTTCCAGCAGTAGCGAACCACCACCGCCGGTGGTCGTGAAGTCGCTGTTCAGGGCATCGATGATGAACTGGTCGGAGGTGTAGGGCGTGTAGGTCGCGGTCGCCGCCAGATCGGTGCGGCCGAGTTGCAGCCGGGTCTTGGCGAGCAGATTCGCGTTTTCGCGGTGCTGTTCCCGGAATTCGGCCAGCGTCAGGGTGGGGATGTCCGAGGTCAGTCGCGTGGCCGAGAACAGCAGGCCGGCATGCTCGCCGATCGGCTGATCGAAGCTGGCGCCCATGCGCAGCTTGCGATACCGCGGCGCGTCCTCGATTTCGATATCCACCGGATTCTCGTCGTCCGGTGGGGGTGGCTGGATCACTTTCAGGTTGACCAACTCATCGCCGGTACCGCTGATGAACGCGCTGGCACCGCGCCGGAAGCCTGGCGATCTCGTCTCGGCGAGCACGGCACCACCGGTGAACCCGCCGACACTGGCTGGTGCGTTGCTGTCATAAACCGCCAGCGACTCGATGATGTCGGTGTCGAAGAACTGGCTCTGGGCGAAGCCGGGCACATCGTTCACGGAGGAGGTCGGAGCGTCACTGGCCGGGTCGAGCGCGCTGTTGGTGGAAATGCCGTCGACCGAGAAACGGTTCTCGTAGAAGCGGCCCCCGGCGATGCTCACCCTGGCGGCGGTGATTTCGCCGAGGTTGTCCGCGTCGCTCAAGTTCTCGTCGAATTGCACGTTCGGCAGGTTGCGCAGCAGGCGGTTGAGATCGCCGTTGCCGTCCTGCATGCGCAGGATGTCCTCGCGGGTGAGGTGAACCTCGCCGATGTGGTCGATGCTTGCGGTGCCACGGACCTCGACCGGAGGCAGGTCCAGCGTCGGTGATTGCGTCGGGTCGGTCGTGCCGGTGTTGTGTTTGGACGGCTCGCGATCATCGATGTCGTCGCCGGAGCTGTCCGGTGACGCGCTGATGACGGGGGCCAAATAAAAGAGGGCGGCAACCCCGAGGGTTGCCGCCGCAATGCGGTGCGCCATGGAGAAGGAGACTAGGGCCTGTTCACACTAAAACGCGCCGCTGCGCCGGAGACCATTTTTCCGCAAGACCAGGCGCGGTGAGCGCTCTGTGGTTGCGCCACAGAAGCGAGCCGCAACGCAGGATTGAGGAAAATGGGCCCGGCCCTCCGGGTTGCGTCCCAGAGGCGGTCAGTCAGCGTTACTCGTCGTTTATTTGGAATCACCAAACATCGCTCCTCGCGCCTTGCCTGACCGCCTCTGGGACGGCAACGCAGTGGCGCGCTTCAGTGTGAACAGGCCCTATACGTTCGCCGGATCGAGCGGGGTGCGATCCGTGGCATCACCGGTTCCGTCGCCATCGCTGTCGTCATCCAGCATCAGGCCGGATTCGGTCACGGTGGCCTCGTCCGCGAGGGGCGAGAAGAAGTTCGGCAGCCCGTCGTTGTCCGTGTCGATGCGGGCGAACGGCGCTGCCGTGGTCTGGAAGTCGATCGGGACGGCCCCATCCGTGACCCGCACCGGGAAGTCGGAGACCGTCGAGTACGGGTTGGCCCGCAGCAACGCCTGTGCGGCATTGACGGCCTTGTCGTTGCGATCCGGGGCGTTTTCGATGCGTGCGAGCACATCGGCGACGTCGTCCTGCTTGCCCAGCACGGCCACGACGAACCCGTAGTCGCTGACGCGGTCATCGGCGTTGGCGATTGTGTCGGTCACGCTCGCCGCTGCCAGCAGCGTTTCACGGGCGCGGTTGATTGCAGTCGCCAGATGGGCGTTGTAGGTCGTCGCGTCGCCACCGTCGCGAATGGCCTGCCATTGCAGCGCGCGCAGATGGTAGCTCGCGTCCACCAGATCACTGCCGAGGTCAATCAGGTAGTCCGCCTGGACCCGGCGTGCCTCGGCCAGTTCCTCGTCCGGAACACCATCGCAGCAGAGATCATCGACCCGTGCGCGGACGGCTTCGGCCGCGTCGAACAACTCACCTTCGCCGTAGCGGCTGAGGTCGCGTTGCGCCCGGTTCAGTTCCCGCATCAAGGTGATGGCGTCATCCGGCGTGCTGATTGAATCCAGCACACTGCGGGCGGAGGCGAGGCGGGCATCAGCCGTCGCATCGTCACCGGAATAGGAGTACTGGCGGCCCATTTCGATCAGGGCCTCGGCGCGCAGGGCAGGTGTGCCGCTGACCTGATCGTCGACCACGGTATCCAGCGCAGCCAGCACCGCGAATGCTTCATCCGAGTAGCCGGCCTTCGCGTAAAGGTCCACGATGCGCAGTGCCGAGAGGTTGAGGTACACCTCGTATGCGGCGCCATCGTCTTGTGATGCCGCATAGTCCTGGTATGCGTCGGACTGGTAGTAGTCCCAGGCGGCATCAATGGCGATTTTTGCCTGCGTGTAGTCACCCCGATCAACCAGCACGCCGCCAAGCCCACGGGTGTTCGATTGGGTGTATACCAAGTTGAACATGATGTCCCGAGGTGCCCGGCTGCCGGTGGTCTGCGTCAGGATGATGTCGACGGCTTCCTCGATGTTTCCGGCATCGCGCTCGACATCGGCCAGCGCCAGTGCCATGGCGGCTTCAGCCTCTTCCTTCCAGTCAGCGTCGAGCATGTTGTCGATGTAGTCCTGTGCCCGTTCTGTTTCACCGATGCTGGTCAGGATTTCGACGATGTCATCGCCATAGGTTTCGAGGCGGCATTTGGCGTAGTTCGTCGGTTGCAGCAGAGCGAGGTCGTCTTCCAGGACGGCGACGACGTCGGCATTCAGGCCCAGTTGGCGGTAGAGGTCTGCGGCATCCAGCATGTAGATGCCGCGCAGGAGGTAGTGGGCCTCGTTGCCGGATTCCTGATGCTCGCTGCAGGCTGATCCGCTGTGTTGAGCGGCGTTGGCATCGCGCACCGCCGCAGCGACCTGGTCGACGGCCTGCTCCGCGCCCCCGTTCAACCCTGCGTCATTCAAACCGGCGGCCAGCGCCCGCTCGACCAGGTCTTCCGCATAACGTCGGAGGCTGAGAACCGCACGGGCGTATGCAGAGGTGTATTCCCCGCCGCCGACGATGTCGATGAATTCATCGATAACCGCGGAGGCTTCGGCGATACTCTCGTCATCGCCGATGGCGATGAATCCCTGGTCCGGTGAGCCGATCAGCGTTTGCAGGCCAGCCAGATCGTCGCCATCCAGGTTTGCGACACCCTTGGTTTCCACAATGTCCAGACGCAAGGCCAGCGCCGCCCGATAGGCATCCCGAGCATCGGCGAGATCGCTGCCCGGAAGGTCGAGGATTCGGTCACCGATCTGCTCATAGGCATCCGCCTGCTTTGCGGT